>NZ_JBCODG010000004.1:0-118104 GCF_040928965.1 Bacteroides sp. 2201st1_D9_2201SCRN_220225
GGGCTGCGCCCGCATTCCTTATACAGCTTTCTGAAACTTTCAAGATTCAAGCCCTCAACCAGGGCGTCAACCATGCGTACCGGATCGTTTTCTGCAATATCCTCATCAATTCTTTGAGGAAAAAGAACGGTTTGGTTGGGAATGTAAGGACGAAAATGTATCTTTGTCATAGTGAAATTCTTATGCCTAAAGATACAGAATCTTTAGGTAATAACAAAGCCCCAGCTTGTGAAAGTCGGGGCTTTGTACGTAAAATAATGAAGGTGTGCATTTTGACACACCTTCGCAGATTACCATTCAGTAGATACCAGTTCTGAAAGATGTAAACAACTTGTTTCTTAGATAGCCTTATAAATATGCTACTACTTATTACAGTTCATTTGGAAATGTTATTCTCACTTTTATTCCTCCGCTTTTTCACTTGCTCCACTGCTTCAGATATGATTCCCTTGTTTTCAAAACGCTGCGTGTAATTGGTATAATCCGGGTGAATACGTTCGTAAGTTGGGTCAGTGAATAAGGGACTCGTAATAATGTAGTCCGCAGTCGAACGGTTACAGCAGAAAACAATATTTTCAACTCCAGCCAGTCTGGTCAATGCTTTCACATCCGTATCGTGCGGCTGTAGTGTCATCGGATCTGTAAAAAAGAACAGATAGTCTATTTCTCCTTCTACGATCCGCGAACCAATTTGCTGGTCACCTCCTAAAGGACCAGATTTCAGGATTGTGATATCCCATTTGATTTCAGGATGTTTTTCTTCAAGGGCTTTTTTAATTAGTGTACCGGTTGTACCCGTACAATAGAATTTATGTCCTATCAGACGTTCCGAGTTCCAGAGAACCCACTCTATCATGTCTTTTTTCATTGCATCGTGTGCAACAAGCCCAATTCTTCGAACAATTGTTTTCATAAAGCTAAATTATTTTTATATGATAAATTATAATAACAAGAAAAAACTAATTCTATTGAAGGCCGGAGGATGACCGGATAAGTCTGAGCAATTCTTTGTTTGCCCGGCTATCCATGATGGTTTCCCGTTTTTCTTCAAAAAGATTGAGTGTTGTGGAGCATTCCCCACAGATGTCAATGCCCACTACCTGTTCTTTCTGAAGAATAACAGCCAGCAGTTTCTCCAATTCCCATAAGCTGAGAGAACCTTGATCCCAGTTTGTTGCTGCCGAAGCCGGATTCAAGACATCCTTGTCTATGGAAATGTAAACCGGCCCGTTGATATGTCCGGAAGAAAAGTCCTGCCAACCCTCTTCGTGCATGAGCGTAGTTTCACTGTAAAACCGGACTTGTCTTTCATATCCTTTCGGCACAGCCTGTATCAGTTTGTCTGAAGCACCTACGATAATTACTTTCTTGCAGTTGTTGTTATGGTCCAATATATCCTTTACCCAACTTCCGCAAGAAAGTATGTTGTCAAACAACGGTGGCTGCATATCGGGATGGTGGTCGAACACAATCAGCGAAAACGGAGTTTCGAGTTTGTCTGTCCAGAATTTAGTCAAATAATGATAATTGCCTGAATCGATGAAATGGACTCCCTCCGCCGGATAATCAGCAATCATCCGCTTCAAAGCCAAAGTACCATCCCTGTCACAGTAGCCCTCTGTACCATAAAGATGACGACAGTCCAACCATATAAACTTATTGTTCCGGGCAAACGCCTCGTAGTCATACACTCCCGTGAAGTTCATGATGATGATCGGCCATGCTATCCGTTTATCTGTTTTTTGATTTTGCCCGCTCATACGTTGTTTTTGCATTTCCTTTTACTGTTCATTAAAACCATCGTACATAACAGAAATCTTGCCGGTGAGGTAACAAAGCATTCTTGGGATACATACGGAAGGCCTGCTTGAAGCTTCCGGCGTTGAAAATGCCGGATGTCGCCTTAAAGGTATATAAATTCCCATTCTTGGAAACTGACGAAAGGGGAATTACCTCATATATGTGATCCTGACCGCCTTCATGCCTGATAATGACCGATTCTATTCCGATTGCGTCATCCAGGCCTTTCTCATCAACGACAACCGTCACCTCATATTCCTTTCCGGCTTCAACCGTGGCATTCAGCCCATTCCCAGCCTCTATGGATTTGATTTCTATGGCATCCCATCTGCTCCGGACGTTTGCTTTCCAGTCAGCCATCATTTTCGCCTTCGCAAAGTTGTCGGCTGCCAGAATATGGAAATGCTCTGACAGCTTGTTATAGAACCTGTCATAGTAGTCGTCCAACTGTCTTTTCATGGTAAAATGGGGAGCGATTTGTGCGATTGAGTTCTTGATATACTTGACCCAGTTTTCCGAATAGTTCTTCCCCCCATGCTCGTAATATAGTGGCAGGATGTCATGCTCCAACAAATAATAGATGGCTTCGGCATCCAGCTGGTTTTGGTACTGTTCATTCTGATAAGTACTTTTATCGGTCAGTGCCCATCCGGCATCCTTGCGGTATCCTTCATACCACCAACCGTCCAGCACGGAGAAATTAAGCACACCGTTCATCAATGCCTTCTCGCCCGACGTACCCGAAGCTTCTGCCAACCGCGTAGGGGTATTCATCCAGATATCCACACCCGAGATAAGATGGCGCGCCAGGTCCATGTCGTAATTCTCCAAGAATATGATTTTACCTAAAAATTCCGGGCGCCGGGATATTTCCACGATTTGCTTGATCAGTCCCTGCCCGGCACCGTCATTGGGATGGGCTTTGCCTGCAAAGATGAACTGTACCGGATATTTCGGATTATTCACGATCCTAGCAAGTCGGTCTATATCCGTGAACAGAAGATGAGCCCTCTTATATGTAGCAAAACGGCGTCCGAAACCTATTAGAAGGGCATCGGGATTGAATCTCTCAAAAATGGAAACGCTCAATGCCGGATCAACCTGACTCCTGAGCCAGTCCTTGCTGCATTTGCTTTTGATATAGTCCAGCAATTTTGCTTTCTGTTTTAACCGGGTATTCCATATCTCTTCATCTGGGATGCCATAGACAGCCTCCCAGATTTTCTGATTGGACTGGTCACAGAAAAAGTTCTCATCAAAATTGTCCTTGAAAAGCTTTTTCCATTCTGCCGCACACCAGGTAGGCAGATGTACCCCGTTGGTTACATAACCCACATGGTTCTCTTCCGGGAAGTATCCCTTCCAGATCGGCGCAAACATTTGCTGGGATACCGATTTATGTAACTTGCTGACGCCGTTTACCTCCTGGCAGGTCTTGCAGGCGAAGACAGACATGCAGAAACGTTCCTCCTTGTTTCCCGGATTGTGACGCCCGAGATCCATCAGGTTATCCCAGGTTATACCCAACTTGCCAGGATATCCCTTCATATATTTATTGAAAAGCCCTTCGTCAAAATAATCATGACCAGCGGGTACGGGAGTATGTACGGTATAAAGTGAGGAAGCACGTACCAGCTCCATGGCCTGCCCAAAATTCAAGCCGCCATTTATGTAATCACAAAGCCGCTGGATATTGATCAATGCGGCATGCCCCTCATTACAGTGATATACATCCTTCGTTATACCCAAAGCTTTCAGCGTCATCATCCCGCCTATGCCAAGCAGAATTTCCTGTTTTAGCCGATTCTCCCAGTCACCTCCATACAGATGGTGAGTGATAGGGCGGTCAAACTCGCTGTTGAGTTCATTGTCCGTATCCAGCAGATAAAGGGGGATACGCCCCACACTGGCTTTCCAAACATTGGCATGTACCACAAAACTGTCGGCATAGGGGACGTGGATTACCAGTTGTTTCCCATCCGGTTGCATTACCTTTTCAATCGGGAGCTGCCCGAAATTTTGCGCTTTATAATTGACTGTCTGCTGGCCGTCCATGGAAAGCGACTGGTCAAAATAACCGTAACGGTACAAAAGTCCTATGGCACAAAGGTCCACATTGCTGTCCGACGCCTCTTTTAGGTAATCCCCCGCCAACATTCCCAAACCACCGGAATATATCTTAAGAACTTCATCCAAGCCGTATTCCATGCTGAAATAAGCTATTGACGGGCGCTGGTGGTCCGGTTCCACATCGATGTATTTTTTGAAGGCGGAATAGACGGCATCCATTTTATAGACAAAGTTCTCATCATGTGCCAGCGCTACCAGCTTTTCATAATTTATCCGCTCCAGAAACAATACCGGATTCTGTTCCACCTCTTTCCAAAGTCCCGGGTCCAAATCACAATACAGTTTCTTTACGTCATCATTCCATGTCCACCAGAGATTATGTGCGATTTCTGCAAGCTTCCGCAGTTCTGCAGGAAGATGTGAACCTACTGTAATCTCCCTCCATTGAGGGGTATTTACATTATAACTTGAATATTCCATGACATTTTATATTAAATTAAATAAGTTCTAATCTTTATTCAATCCTTTTATTATTTTTCGTTTACCGACAATCCATACCGTATCATTCTCCTTGAAATTTGTATCAGGGTCTGGATTCATAATATTCGCGGTACTCCTCTCTATTCCGATAATGATGCTATCCGATATGTCCGCCTCCCGGATCGTCTTTCCGATCAATGGTGAACCTCTTTCGACAGGGAATTGCCCTATTTCCATCTCATCCTGCAAGGATGTTTCGTTCCCGTTCCTTTCTACCTCCTTTTGTTCCATGGATGTCCGGAAGCTTTCCAACTGCCGGTCCGTACCTACGACCGTAACCTTGTCATATGGATAGAGATGTTCTTCCCCTTGTGGTATATCCAGGCGTTTTTCTCCACGGGTGATTGAAATCACATTTATCTGAAACAAGGTGCGTAGTCTGCTTTCTTTTAATGTTCTGCCCACATATATGGAATCAGGGGATACTGTGAAATCCGCCAAATGTAATTCCTTGAACGGGATATTGCTGCCAAGGGTGGAGCCTGTATCACTTTCTGTAGAAAGTCCATTCCCATCCGTCCCTTGAAAGTTTGCCATAAATTGTCTCTCTATAGTCAGCGACCGTTTCTTGATCCGCTTGGAAAAATAAATGACGGCAATGATAATGGAAGAGACTACCAGCCCGGCTCCCAAGGCAACATTGAAAAGATGGGTAATGATACTCATCATGATAATCGTGCAGATCAGTATTTTGACAAGTACTATTGATACCAAAGGCCCTCTGTTGAACTTGTTGTCCGTCCAGAGTTTACGGAACTCGGTTGAATTGTTCTTTTTCATGATGATGGCCCACAGAAACGGGGATATGACAAGAAAGATGATGACGAAGCCCAACAAGTTCCCTTCCATTCCCGGCAGACTTTTCCTAATCAAAGGATGTACATAGGAAAAATATAAAGTGATGAAAAAAACGCATACGACTAGATAGAGTGTGACAGACACCAGCATAGACCGGATCAGTTTATGCCAAGTACCCTGGTGTTTTACAGTCATTGCCCCGGACGTATAGTGTACGAGATAATCTTTCAGGGATTCAGGCAGGTGGCTGTCTATAAACCGGTATGCAGGTTCCGAAAGCCGTATCATATAGGGGGTAAGAAAAGTCGTTATGACAGATACGGCCACTATGACCGGATAGAGATACTTGTCCGTGACATTCAGACTGACGCCTAAAGATGCGATAATGAATGCGAACTCACCGACCTGTGTCAGTGAAAAGCCGGACTGTATGGCGATTTTCAACGGCTGGCCGGAAAGCAGGATACCAAAGCTCCCGAATAGTACCTGGCCGGACAGTACCAGCAATGTCAGGGTGAGAATAGGGACAGCATATTCCCACATCATGGCAGGATCGATCATCATTCCCACCGACACGAAAAATATGGAAGCGAACAGGTCTTTTACCGGCTGTACGATATGTGCGATTTTTCCCGCTTCAACGGTCTCTGCCAGCAGGGACCCCATGACAAAGGCTCCTAATGCGGCAGAAAATCCCGCTTTTGTCGCAATCATCACCATTCCCAGGCAAAGTCCCAGAGAGGTTATCAATAAAATCTCGTTGCTGGTGAAACGGCGTATCTTCTTCAGCAGGGTAGGTATCAGATAGATGCCCAATGCCGACCAGAAAATCAGGAAAGCGGCCAGCTTCAATATACTTTCCAGCATCTCCTTCCCTTCAAAATGTTTGCCTACCGCCAACGTGGAAAGAATAACCATCATCACTACCGCCACCAGATCTTCGATGACAAGAATCCCCAAGACAATGCCGGTGAATTTCTGTTGGAGAAGTCCCATGTCATTGAAGGCCTTGAATACGATGGCTGTGGACGACATGGACAACATTCCACCCAGAAAAATACTGCTCATGTGGGAGAACCCCATTGCATTCCCCGCTGTATAGCCTATGAACATCATGCCACATACAATAGTGACAGTGGCAACGATAGCCGTAATGCCCACATTTATCAATTTCTTGAACGAAAAGTCCAGTCCCATCGCGAACAGCAGAAAAATGACACCGATGTCCGCCCATATTTTGATATTGGCAGGATCGGAAACAGTCGGGACCAGGGAAACGGAAGGACCCGCCATAATACCGGCTACAATGTAGCCCAATATGACCGGTTGCTTCAGCCACTTGAAAATGACGGTTACAATACCGGCAATAATCAGAATTATGGCAAGATCCGATATTAAAGGAGCAACTTCTGACATATTAACGGTTATTTTAGATCGATAATTCGTTAAGGACCCGGATCAGGCTTTTGTCAATAGGCTTGTCCTTTTTGATTGCCTGGACAAAAGGAACATAAACAATCTCGTTGTTCCGTATGCCTATCATAACATTTCGCTGGCCTTCCATCAAGGCCTGGATTGCGGCTTCACCCAGCCGGCTTGCCAGTATGCGGTCATTGGCACTCGGAGCGCCACCCCGTTGCAGATGGCCCAGGATAGAAACCCTGACATCATATCCGGGATATTCCTTCTTTACCCGGTCGGCGTAATACATGGCACCTCCATTCTTGTTTTCAGGACTTTCGGTCACAATTACGATGCTGCTGTTTTTCGTCTTTCTGAATCCACGTCCGATGAATGTTTCCAACTGGTCCACGTCCGTCCGGTCTTCCGGAATGATGGCCGCTTCAGCACCGGAAGCTATTGCGCTGTTTTGTGCCAGGAAGCCCGCATCACGCCCCATCACCTCGACAAAGAAAATGCGGTCGTGCGAGGTGGCCGTATCCCGGATTTTGTCCACACACTCCACGATGGTGTTCAGGGCCGTATCATATCCTATGGTAAAATCGGTGCCGTACAGATCATTGTCAATGGTGCCGGGCAATCCTATGCACGTCACATCATACTCCTCCGCAAAGATCCGGGATCCCGTCAGGGAACCGTCTCCACCGATAATTATCAATGCATTGATGTTCTCTTTCTGTATGATCTCATAAGCTTTCTTGCGTCCTTCGGGAGTGATGAAAGTCTCGGAGCGGGCTGTTTTCAGTATGGTACCTCCCCTCTGGATAATGCTGCTTACGTCTTCCGTAGTGAGTTCTTTCACTTCACCGGCAATCAGCCCCTCGTAGCCTCTATAAATTCCTTTCACTTTAAATCCGTTAAAAATAGCGGCGCGGGTCACGGCACGGATAGCCGCATTCATTCCGGAAGCGTCCCCTCCGGAAGTCAGAATTCCTATATATTCATCTTTTTTCATCTATCTCAGTTCTTGTTTTGTTTCATTCTGCCAATATAGCTTTCAGTTTTTTCCGGCAGTGAAAAATACGGCTCTTTATAGTTCCCAAACTCACGCCGGTTCTTTCCGCTATCTCACGGTATTTGAATCCTGACAGGTACATCTCAAAAGGTATGAAATGTGACTCCGGTACACTTTTGATGGCATTACGTATCTTTTCCAGGTCATAGTTCTTGTCCACCTCCTCTCTACGGGACTCGTCCATGATCCGCGAATAATATGCAGGATCGGAGGATATGTACAGGCGGGTATGACCGACCTCCGCCCGGTAACCGTTGATAAACGTGTTGCGCATGATGATAAACAGCCACCCTTTGAAATTCGTGTTCTTGTTGTAACTTTCTTTGTGAAGCATTGCCTTGAGCAGGGTATCCTGCAACAGGTCTTCCGCCTTCTCCCTGTTAGCTGTCAGTTTGTACGCAAAACGGAACAGTTCGTCCTGTACGCCAAGTAGTTTTTTTTTCAAAATTGAATTCCTTCATCGGTTGTGCCGGTTCCCTGTTCCGGAAGTGTCTGTTAAAGGTCGGACGGCTTTTCCGAACAAGAAAAGCCTGTCCGACCTTACGACATTCCAGATCTGGAATTATTTAACCTCGATAGCCTTGGAAGTTTTTTGTTTTTCTTCCTCCTTCATTTTCGGGATTTCAATGGACAGAATCCCGTGTTCGACTTTTGCGGAGATCTTATCCTTCTCCACATTTTCAGGCAGCAGGATGGTCTGCTGGAACTTGGAATATGAGAATTCGCGGCGGAGATACTTCTTGTCTTTCTTCTCCTCCTTCTTCTCTTCTTTCTTTTCCATGCAGATTGTCAGGTTGTTGTTCTCGTCAACATTCACCTTGAAATCATCCTTTGTCATTCCGGGAGCCGCCATTTCAACCTTGTAGTCCTTGTCATTCTCAATGACATTGATGGCAGGAGCCGTAACTCCCGTTTTTGCCAGCCACTCATTCTCGAAGAAATCGTTAAAAATACTCGGCAACCAGTTTGAGTTTGTTTTTACAGGTACCATTTTTACCTCCTTTTTTAAATTGTTAATAAATAAAATATTCAAAAAGACAATACAATCCAGTCTGATTGACTGACTTTTATCGTCTGATCATACCTTGTTCAGCTACAGCCTTTGTCCGTTTCCGTATCTCTTCCGGGTTTCCAAGGTAGTAGTCCTTGACAAGAACCAGTCTGTCGTCAAATTCAAAGACATAAGGAACCGCCGTAGGCAGGTTCAGGTTGGAAATATCCGCATCGGAAATCCCTTTGAGATGCTTGATGATTCCGCGCAGGCTGTTGCCATGGGCGACTACTAGCAGGCTGTCCTTATACATCAATGCGGGAAAGATGATGCATTCCCAGTAAGGCATGACACGCCCAATAGCATCTTTCAGGGATTCCGTACGGGGAAGTTCCCTATCTGGCACACCGGCATAGCGGATATCCATGCCCGGATTACGGGGATCATCTTTGCCTACCGGAGCGGGAGCCACGTCATAGCTTCTTCGCCAGATGTGTACTTGTTCTTCACCATATTGGACCGCCGTCTCACTCTTATTCAGTCCTTGAAGCATGCCGTAATGCTTCTCGTTCAGCCGCCAGGTCTTTTCAACCGGAATCCAGTCTTCATCCAGCCGGTCCAGGACACAGTTCAACGTTTTTACGGCACGTTTCAAGTAAGAAGTGTAAGCTGCCTCAAAAGAAAATCCGGCCTCCCGTAATGCATCGCCTGCCTTGCAGGCTTCTTCGACTCCTTTCTCGCTTAAATCCACGTCCGTCCATCCGGTAAAACGGTTTTCTTTGTTCCATAGGCTTTCGCCATGACGTAATAACACTATTCTTTTCATGGATACTTCTCCTTTATGCAATGGTTATTGAAGAATCCAGATATACGTCCTGAATGGTGTTCAGAAGTTGAACTCCGTCTTTCATCGGTTTCTGGAAAGCCTTACGACCGCTGATCAGCCCCATACCACCTGCACGCTTGTTTACTACTGCCGTTACGACGGCATCATGCAGGTCGGATTCCCCATGGGATTCCCCGCCCGAGTTGATCAATCCGACACGTCCCATATAGCCATTCGCCACCTGATAACGACAAAGGTCTATCGGATGGTCAGTGGTCAGTTCCGAATACATACGCTCGTTTGTCTTTCCGAATCCGATAGCCTTGAAACCGCCGTTATTGGATGGGAGCTTCTGCTTCACGATATCGGCTTTGATGGTAACCCCGATATGGTTGGCTTGTCCTGTTAAATCGGCAGCGGCATGATAGTCGGTTCCATCCTTTTTGAAGCTGCTGTTTCTCAAATAGCACCATAAAATAGTAGCCATTCCCAGTTCGTGGGCATATTCAAAAGCCTGTGACACTTCTACTATCTGGCGGCGGCTTTGTTCCGAACCGAAATAAATGGTAGCGCCGACAGCTACAGCACCCATGTTCCATGCCTCTTTTACCGTACCGAACATTACCTGGTCGTAGCTGTTCGGATAAGTCAACAGCTCGTTATGGTTCAACTTCACGATGAAAGGAATCTTATGGGCGTACTTACGTGCCACAGCTCCCAGAACTCCGAATGTGGATGCCACGGCGTTGCATCCTCCTTCAATGGCCAGCTTTATGATGTTTTCGGGATCGAAATAAAGCGGATTGGGGGCGAAAGACGCTCCTGCAGAATGTTCTATCCCCTGATCCACCGGCAGGATGGAGACATACCCGGTATTGGCCAGACGCCCGTGCCCGTACAGGGCTTGTAGGCTCTCCAAGGTGCGTATATTCCTGTCGGAATTCATCCATACCTTATCTATCATATCCGGTCCCGGAATATGGATAAGTTGTTTGTCTATCGTCTTACATGTATGGTTCAGGTAGTACTCAGCCTGTCCTCCCAATAAATCTACTATTTTCATCTTATTTATTTTTATTGATTATTCTGGTTTGTGACTCCCGTTCACCCAGTTTTGCATCCATAAAAAGGATAGCACTGTCTCCGGCTTTCCTTAGCCGACTAACAATATTGAGTACATTCGCTTCTTCTTCTACCTGCTCACGAACAAATTGCCACAAGAAGTTCTGAGTGGCATTGTCTTTCTCTTCGGATGCTACCTGTACCAATTCATCAATCAGTTTGGAAACATGTTTTTCATGCTCCAAAGCATGTTCGAATACTTCAACAGGGTTACCCCAACCTTGTGGAACCACATCGACCTTGTCCACTTTCGGGGTTGCCTCACGCTTAATCATGTACTCAGCAATGGCATATGCATGCCCGATCTCTTCTGCAGATTGTTTCTGCATCCAGCGAGCCATTCCGGAAAAGCCCTCTCTTTCCAGATAAAAAGACATCGATAAATACAGGTTGGCAGACCATAATTCTGCTGTGATTTGCTCATTCAGGGCATTTTGCAATTTTTCAGTCATGACGAATCAAACTTTTAATGTTAATAATAAATCCAAATTATCTCTCTTCTTTAAGAACAAGCATGGGCTTGTTTCAAAATTTCAATTAATACCGGACGTATCCCGCTGATAAAACATTCCACGGCGATCACCATCAGAATAAGTCCCATCAGTCTCATCATTACATTGTTTCCCGTCTCTCCCAAGATTTTTAAAAGCTAGGTGGACGCGCACAGAATAAAGAATGAAAGAATGCAGACCAAAGCGATTACGCCAAGCAATACTATTTTGAAAGTATATTCCGAAGCATCTTCCATCAATGTTATTCCACTGGAAATCGCTCCCGGACCGCATAACATCGGAATGGCAAGAGGTGTGATGGTTATATCTTTGGAATATTCTTTTCGTTCAGTTTCATTCAGTTTCACATGGGTGAAATGTGCCTGCAACATATCATATCCGATTTTAAAGATGATGATACCTCCCACAATCCGGAATCCGTCTGTTGAGATGCCGAAAAAATGAAACAGGAACCTGCCCGATAATGTAAAAAGGACTAATATGATAAATGCAATGGTACATGCTTTCAAGGCGATACATCTGCGTTCTTTCGTATCCATTCCATCAGTCATTTGCAGGAATACCGGCATCACTCCAAGCGGGTCCATCAAGGTGAATAGCGAAGTGAAACACAATGTTATATATACAAATATATCCATGATGACATATATTTTATTGTCGATTATTATATTGCAAAAAACATACCAGATAGCATTCTGCAATATTAAATTTTGCAGAATATCAATCTTAAATCCATACCGTCAAAAATAAGGTAGTCTCCGTTCGTTTTCCTTGGCGAGGATACGTAATAATTCCATAAATACCGTACTTACATATATACGGTCTGCATACAGCCCGCTGATGAAAGAATGGAAGGACATGTTCACATTCCGGCATAATATGAGAAATGTGTTTACCTGACATGATATGTACTGCTCGTGTTCAAGCAATTCATTCAGGGCATTCAATGGCGTTGTCCATTCATGTGTATCCCGTTTCATTTCATTGATTGCAACACATCCTCCATCATGGCATATCCGATTCATCATCTGATAAACCTTGTTCATATTGTCCTGTGCTTGGGAGTTTAGCCAGGAGCTAAGTATTGGAAGCCGTTCATCTTCAAAATAGACCTGCAATGACAGGTATAAACCGGTTGACCATATTTCTGTATTGATCAACTCATTCATGGCGTTTTCTATTCGTTTATCCATTATTACTCTGAATATTGAAAATCCATTACTAATATTATGTGTTATTCCCTGTATATAAAAATTCCATTCGATTGTGGGTAACCCATAAAACGGAATTCTTAAACGAGGCTTAAATAATAGGATACTTATCCGCATAGACAAATTGTCACAAAAAAATAGTGCTATGGTGTCTTTTTGTCTTGTCTTCCTTGCAGAATATCCAATAAGATATCCAGTTCTCTTTCTATTCCTTCAATCTTATCGGAAATACAGTCCAAAGTATTATGGTGCAGACTAGCTTTACAGTCCTGCAACTCTCTTGATAGAGAAAGTACCTGCAACCAAAGTTCTTCCTCTGTGTGACAGGGGGAGTTACTATTATCTAGTACCATAGAAGGAGAAGGCAGAAAAGTGTCTTGGCATGTAATTTGTATGATAATGAACGGTATGTCCCGAAAGAGACAGGATGGAAATGAAAGGATAGAATATTCCACAAAAGACAGTAACAAACGAAGGGGGGAAGTCGTTGGAGACAGTTGTCTCGCTTTTAAAACAAGTTGCTTTCATAATGTTTATAATAAGCTAACCCTGTTCCCTGGAGTTGTGTTTATATAAAGTTAAGCGTGGGAACTTTGGTATTACCGTTCAGAAGTATCCCCATACTCAACAACATATAATACACAAAGCCCCACGCCTATATATAACAAAAATCTATATAAATAGTACGTGGAGCGTCCAATGTATTATCCAATTGTTGTTTCGAAATTGGGGATTTCCTGAACTTGGATAATGCCTTAACGCTTTACTATAAATCTTCTATTTTTAAAAGACTAATACAAATGTAATAAAAGAAATGAATTCTTTCAAAGGAAATATCTCCTTTTTTAAGGGGTGGCTTAATTTTTCTTCATTAAAAGTCTTAGAATTACTGCCTGCCAAAGCCCGTCACAATTTTTTTGAAATCCTCAAGCTGTACATTAAGCTCTATATAGTACAAGCAGAAAAACAGACCATGATGCCGCAGGCAGTATAGGCCATAACCCACTCTTCCGTGAGTATCTTATCTATTTGACAATAATAAAAATGTAAAGGAGGATAATGGCATGGACAATATTCGTATCCCAATACATATAGGTTAACATATAAGGGAAAATGGTCACGGAGTCCACAAACCGTAGAATGAAAAAATATATTTCCATCGTGCACGGTTTATGCCTCTATCCGGATATTTGGCCGGTGCCGCAAAATGCACAATGCATACTCCATAAAAAACACCAGGGAGGAAAAATAAGTCATACTGAACAACGCCTGTCTGTAATGGGTCATGGATACAAATGGACTACAGATAATGGCTGCAATGGATATAACGATAAAATCAAGCACAAAATAATGTACGAACGTGCCTATCAGTTGCATTTGGATGAAGCAGTACCACTTCATGCGATGTTTGGTTAGATTGAGTATGGATATAGGGGCTTAAAAATTAGACAGATACAAATTTACTAAAAAAGGAGAGGCGTCTCAAAAGAGGTGTTTACAAACTTACTTTTGAAGATTTCATCCTTTCAAACTGCTTTTTCGTTGCCATAAGCCTCCTAAGAGGCTACTTTTGCAAGATTATATGCTATGGCTAGCAGGGCGAACTCAATTTCAACCTTCTTAAATCCACGAAGATGGAACCTCTTGAAGTGCTTGTTGTTCTTGAGGTTTCCAAATACGGCTTCCACATCCTGTGGTCGCTGACTGCGATATTTCAGACCTTCATCAGAGAGTAGCTTTTCACGTTCTCTTTCCTTGATTTTCCTCAGACGGTGATTTACCTGTACAATCCTTTCCGAGCGGCTTCTGTAGCACCGGCATCTTAACGGGCAGCCCTTATAGTTACGTGCCTTGTATCTTGATATGGTCTGCACAAAACCGTTGTTTGTTACCCGCCTTGCATCGGAGAGTCTTTCCATTCTCTGTCCCATAGGACAATACATGCCGTCGGTTTCTTCGTTATGAAAATAATTGTACTTTATAAAGGTTTCAATGCCATGTCTGAAAGCATACAGATAGTTCTCTTCACTTCCGTATCCGGCATCACAGACAGACACGTCAGGGTATCTGCCGTAGAGGGAATGGAAATCATCCATATGCAGAGGATAGGTGGAGGTATCGCCCAACACTGATGGATGGTATAGTTCAGAATGAACTGTTTATTGGTACTGAACTGGGGATTGTATCCGGGTTTGAGTTGTCTGTTCTTCATATGGTCATCTTTCATGCGCATGAAAGTAGCATCATTGTCTGTCTTTGAGTAGCTGTTACGTCCGTCAAGTATCTTTCCCTGCGATTCATATTTCTTGAGCTGTTCAGGCCATGACTTCCTTACACGTCTTACCTTCGCTTTCATCTTCTTGTCAGCATCCACTCCATTCAGGGCATCATCTATCTGCCCGAGTGCCTTTTCCACTTTCTCCGGGGTGATATCCTGATAGGCAACCGGAGCGGAGTCACGCAGTTCCTGCTTGGTGAGGGACTCGGCGTATTGCCATATCTCCTCAAGCTGTTCCGCGATTCTGGATATGCGGGTATGTATAGATTTGCCCCCCAGACGAACGTATAACGGTTGGCGTTCACCTCCATCTTCGTCCCGTCGGTACAGGCCACATCCAGACTTACAAAACCTTCCGCCACGAGAAACTTTACAATGGTTGCAAATATCGTCTTCAGCACATCCTTTAGCCGGCTGCTGCGGAAACGGTTGATGGTATTATGGTCAGGAGTTACATTGCCGGTAAGCCACATGAAGCGTATGTCATTACGACAGAACTCTTCTATGCGACGGCTGGAATAGATATTACGCAAATGCATAGACAAGAATCTGAAGCATCATGCGTGGGTGGTACGCAGAACAGCCTTTAGGGGAATACTTACGGTAAAGTGCTTCAAGGTTTATCTGTTCAATGATGCGGTGAACAACCCGGACCGGATCATTCCGGGGAATAAAATCGCCTAAACATGGAGGTAAAAGCAGATTATCGTTGGATGTGTAACTTTTAAACATTATCTTTGGGATATCTTACTTGATGCCCTAAGATACAAAAAAATAGGGAGATGGGCAAGTTCTGGCTGAGCGAAGTTAGGGCTTACCCGATTTTTTGCAGACACAAAAAAGGCCATCCCAAAGTTTATTTGAGACAGCCTTGTTTATTTTATGTGCAAATGTAACTGTTATCCTAAATAACCATTCAGAATTATTTCAGCATTTCACCTTTTTCGTTGAAAAACACAACGCTTTCGGTTCCGACGGCATCAACCAAAGTTACTTTATAAGTCTTTACGCCATCTTCTGCCACTTCTACGGCTGCTTCCTTAATGGTGGATTCAGCATAGTCTTTCTTGATGGCGTCCTGAACTGCCTGCGGGAGTTCCTTTATATCAATCGGTTTAAACTCGTTCACCATTGCAACGATTTCAACATCTGATGCCATGTTGTTAGCGAATGCTACTGAACTACCTAATCCCATTACCAGTGCTACTGCAAACAATACCTTTTTCATAATGCTAATTATTAAATTGTTAAACATCTTATCGTCTTACGCTAAAGAATAGACAATCACCGTGCCAAATAAATGGATATTTATCATATTACTGTAAAACAGACTCTTATGAATTATTCATATTGCATAATGCAAATGTCTGATGGGCATTTTTTATACAATGATGTGGAATGCGATACACATGGTCTAACGACTGTGAATAAGAGAGTTGAGACGTTAAAATCATGCAGACGGCATGCGAAAGGAGTCGTAACGAAAGTAATCTCTCCATTACGGCTCCTGGTTATTATCCTTCTACTGTTAAAAAGTAATATCCAATTTCACCATGAATGTTATCGAACGATAGCCGCACTCCTTGCTCAACAGGTTGTTCACCATAAACTGGAAAGCGACTCCCTTTGTCACTTTCACGCCGAAGTAATTGCGTATATGTTCGTAAAGGAGATGGCCCATTCGCTGGGATTTGAAAATACGGCGTTCTTCACCCAATTCTTTAAACGGTTCACCGGCTCTACTCCGCAGGAATATAGAAAACATTAATCTGCCAGATACCTTTTCATTCGCGGCGAGTACTCTGTCCGGTAGTTTCCGCAACTGTCCGTATAGATAATGAAATTGTCAATTTCCGGATGCTCTTTCTACAACTGACGGGCTTTGCGACTCCCCAACGTCATAAAGGCCGTTGCATAGGCATCAGCAAGCATGCACTGATGGGCAATAATTGTAGCACTCAATATATCCTTTTGAACCGGATATCCTGTTATCGGATTGATGGCATGAGCGTATTTCCTTCCATCTTTCAGATAGAAATTACGGTAGTTGCCGGAAGTTGCGAGTCCCAGCCGTTCCGACAGTTGCACAATTTGTTCAAGCTCGGAGTTTGTTCCGGTACTGTCATCCTTCGGTCTGACAATGCCAATGCACCAATTCCACCCTTGCGGGTTCTTTCCTTTCGCTATCATTTCGCCGCCGATGTCTATCATATAGTTCGATATGCCTTTGCGGTCGAACAAACACGCGATTATGTTACAGATAGTACCGCCGCCGAGCGCCGAGAAATTGAGCAGGATGCGGGGATCGTCTTTCATCACACGGTTGCCCTGTAAATGCACTTTTCGGAAGCCTACAAAGTGGCGGATACTGTCTACGAGTTGCGGAGTGATGCTGTCAAACTTTGTAAAGCCAAATCCCCACAGGTTGATAAGCGGTGCACAAGTTACGTCAAATATCCCGCCTGTTTGTTCCGACGCTTGCATGGCTGTGCGGAAAGGATTGCATCAAGTTATATATCTTACGATGTTTTTTGTGCCAAGTGTATCTCTATGTAGAATACATTTCTAATTAGCTAAGCGATATATGAAACTAATCTTATCGAAAATTTTGTCCGTATCTTCTCCGACCTTTGGGTTAATCAGTTCAGCATATATCTGCATAGAAAAGATTGATTTTGTGTCCTAATACTTTTGTAAAGTTTCTTATGGCACGCCTTTTAATATACCCGAAACAACAAAGGTATAATGTCCGATATGAAAAAAACTGGATTTTTATTGAAGCGAATCAATTCTTTTATTATTTTTACCTTTCTTTCCATAACCAACGTGGTGCGCCGCTGCGCCCTGCAGCTGCTCATGTCGAAACAGAAAACACTGGACAAGCAGACGCTGAAGGAAGCCTTACAGAAAGAAACACAGAAAATGTGAAATTATTACGTGGACTCCGACGGACCGCCCTGCTTGTGTTACCGGCTGCCTTGCCCGGGATGAACCTTTGAGATGCAACCGCCAGACAAAGGGGAAGAGGAACACTTCCATACCCGTAACCCGGCAGGACAGTCTTATGCCAGGGACACAACTATAGAAAAAAGGACAGACCTGATAGTAAGATGCGTTTGGCAAAAAAGGAAATGATGAATATTAATAATAGAAAAAGACATTTGTTCCGCAAAGCATACGCGGATATGTACATAAAAGAAGAGAAATATCTTCAAAAGGAGGATTGTTTTCCAGCCCCCATTACTGGTAGTTTTTAGGAGATAAAGCCTAAGGATATTTTGTTTTTCTCACTTGAAAACCTTATTTTTGCATAACAAAAACGTCCTTTGAATGTATGCAAGATGAAACAAGCCGCTGAATTTCGCTCGTTTCTAAATAGTTACCTATTAAATAAAAATAACAAGAGAACTATTTAATTTTCAGTTAGATAGCAAAAGCATTGTGTTTCGCCACATGGGTGGTCAATGTTTTTTTATGCCACAAATATCAGCCAGCTCCTTGAGATAGGCGTTCATTTTTTTGATTACAAAGCACCGGAAAAAGCACACCATGTTTCCTGCAATATTCATTGGTGGAATACTTCTCCAATATTTTTAACGGAACTTCCATCAATGGGATGTTACACATGATTTTGGTCTTCTGCCTTCCCTTGCGTATCCATCTGACACCGTTCGAATCCTCCACTATATGCTCCTTTCCCAATCCGTGAATATCCGAGAAGGCCAGACCGGTGAAGCAACAGAACACAAAAATATCCCGTACCTGACCCAGCCTCGGAATATCAATCTCCTTTGAAATCAGTTTTCGGATTTCCGAATCTTCCAAGAAGTCCGGCTCCACCTTATCCAACGAGAACCTGATTTCCAAAAACGGATCATTCTTCATCCATCCCTTGGCCAAAGCGATACGGATAATCTTCTTGAAGTTCTTCAGATACTTGGTGGCTGTATTATGACAACACTTTTTCGAGGTCTTAAGCCAAAACTCGTAATCCTCAACAAACTGGCGGGAAACTTCATCCAAAAGAATATCTTTCTTATGATATGTCTCCCAGACAAAATCCTGAGTATGCTTCAAGGATGTCTCATAACGCTGCACGGTTGCAGGCGCCATGTCCGTACCGGACAATCGGGCGCATTTATCATTATGTTCACGGAAAACCTCAAACAGGGTACGCTGTACGGGAGCATCCTTTCCCCAAAAACGGTCCAGGACACTGCCGGCAGAAACTGCTACACCTTCTATTTCCAGTTCACGCTGAATTTTCATTATCCTCAAACGGATAGAATCAAGATACAGATTCAGTTCCTTGTACTCACGCTTCTTTTCCAGGGCCTTTCCTTTTGCCACACTCCAAAATTCCGGAAGAATTGTTTTCTTCACTGAAGCATCAACCCGGACTCCATTCACTGTAATTCTCATCATTATCGGAGCCTCACCGTTCCGATTCAATTTCGTCCTACGAATGTAGAACAATAGACAAAATGTTGTTCTTTCCATCTTACTTGTTTTTTAATCACAAAACTAAAATTCCAAGAGCAACAAGTCAAGATGCAAAACACTGATAAACAATGAATTATTTACTTAATAGGTGTACCTAACATTAAAGGCAAACAGGTACACCGAATAGTACACCGAAAGAATGCTTTGATATGCTTATTTTTGCTATGCACCAAAAACAAAAAATCCCCGTAAAGTATTAATTTACAGGGATTTTCTTTGTTTTGCAATTCTTTCCAGCGGAGAGAGAGGCTGTAAGAACATACGAACAACGAACTACCATACGTTACCAAGTTTCCGAAATATCAGCATTTTATCCCGATTGTTGGTAACATAAGGAACCATACGTTACCGATTAGTTAAGGCGTATTTGGGTTCCTTTTTGGGTTCGGCTTATTTCCCCTTCTTTCGGGGTATCGGGAACTTGTTAAATTTATCCATTTCGGCGACCTTCAATTTATCGACGATTTTAATATAGGGCTTCATCGCTTTGTAGTCGCTGTGTCCCGTCCACTTCATAATTACTTCCGCCGGAACCCCCAGCCTAAGCGCGTTTATGATAAAAGTACGTCGGCCGCAATGGGTGGTAAGAAGGGCGTATTTCGGTAATACTTCTTCGTGCCGAACATTCCCCTTGAAATATACGACCCTTGTAGGTTCGTCGATACCCGCCATTTCCCCCATTACTTTAAGGTGTTCGTTCATTTTTACGTTACTTATGACCGGTAGGGCCTTATCATTCGGCAAACCTATATTCTCGTACTTTTTCAGTATGGCCCGGCTATACTTATTCAGTTCGATAATAAGGCCGTCTACGGTCTTTTGAGTAACCACGCTTATATAATCCTTCTTTACGTCGCTTCGGCGCAATTTTGCCACGTCGGAATAGCGAAGGCCGGTAAAGCAGCAGAAACAAAACACATCGCGCACGGCTTCCAGCGAAGACCGGGACGGCGGGAATTTGAAGGAATACAGGTTAAACAGTTCTTCCCATTCCAAATATATAATTTCCTTTGCGTTTCCGTCGGCCCCTTTGAACTTCGGCTTAAATGTTTCGTGTACGTTGCTTGGGTTATATCCTTTATGGTGCGCCCAGCGCAGGAACCACCGAAGAAAGGACATATTTTTAGATATGGTAGTATTACGAAGGTCGGCTTTATGAAGGCTTGTAATAAACTTTTGTAGGGTAACTTCGTTTATTTCGTCAAATGTAAGGTTCTTGTTAAACGCTTCCAAGTGCTTACGCAGGCTATTAAACTTCGTATAGGTCGCTTTCGTCCAATCATTCAAACGGCCCATAGTTTCCGTAAATTCGGCGTAGGCTTTATAGAATGGCTGGCCGTTTTCTTCCGCTTCGGTAGCCGGGGTTATCTTCCCGGTAGCTTCATCGAAAGCCGTTTTAAGTTCGCCCGGTGTCGGTACCCGCTTTTCCAGCAGTTCGAACCGGGTAAATATGGCTTCTATTTGTTCTTCGCAAGCCGTAATAGCCTTATTTATTTCGCCGGCCGTTTGTCGGAACCGGTTTTTTGTATTGGAGATAACGCGGCCTTCCTCTTCATTCCATTTTTCCGGTTCAATACTATACCCTACCCGAAAGTCTACCCGATACCCGGCATAGCAAACACGCATACGAATAGGGCGACACTCTACCAATACACCCCCTACCTTTTTGGGGAATAGATTAAATTTAATAGTCCGCTTCATTTTGAAAACATATTACCCCGGCCGGTTAATAACCAATCGGAAGAAACGGAATACTTGGCTACCAAATAATAAAGGGCTTCTATTTGTATAGACTTATAGCGGGAAACTTTACCGGGCCTTGGGGTTACTCCGTAAGTAAATCGGGTTTCCCGATAGCGGGAAGCACTTAACCCGGCTTCCTTGCAAAAGGATTCCAAAGCGGACAAACGGCCCAATGAAACAAGGGCTTCTATCGCTTGGAAGAAACGGCGGTTTACGCCATCTTCGATAGGGGTTATTATCTTAGGCTTCTTTACGCCCATTTTCAAAGCTCATTAACATCATTTCGAACGCCGTCTTTGGCACTATGGCAGTTTCCGCGCCGGAAATAAACGCCGCTTCCAAGGCATTAAACACCGCTTCCGGCATGTCCCCGTAATATTTGGGTTGGTCGTAGTATTCGGATACTTTTATTTCGATTGTTTCCGGTTCCATTATGCACAGTTATTTTTATCGAATTTTTGATTTTAGGCACTTTTGTACGTTGGGCGGTAGAAAGTATAGCTATATATACTTGCGTTGAAATTTGGGGCATTTCTGCCCGTTTCCTATAAGCGTACTATGAAAAGCCATACTATTACATAGCGCAAACGTACTGCAATGCTTTATTTTTCGCTTAGCTTTTCAATTACAGATATAAGTCGGGCTATTTGGCTATCCTTTTCTTTTATCATTTCTTGATAGCCTTTTTGCAGTTCAATCAAACCCGCAATATCGTTAGTTGTAACTTGGTTCCCGTTGCCGGCAACGGCGGTGTTGTTATTTCCCGAAATGCGGTTTGTATTATCTCCGTTCCGCATTGTGCCGTCGCCGGTAAGTAACCACATGGGATTAAGCTCCGGGAATTTTTCGCCGATAGCCTTCATCTTATCGGGCTGTATAGATTGGCGTATATTATTGACATAAGACGACGAAACGCCTATTTGCCTACAAAATTCCCGTTCACTAATATTTAGGGTTTTGATATACTCCCTAAGTCTTTCTTTTACACCCATATAACACGATTTTAGAAGGTTTCAAAAAATATTTTTCGCTTTTTGTATAGCAAAAATTTGCTTGTTGTACTGCAATGCTATATATTTGCATTGTGTAACCGATACGATTGCAAAGGTATAATAATAATACGCTCCGAGCAAATAAGCGGCATAGCAAAAAATACCTAAGCAATTTAAGCGACAATGAATTATGAAGTACGATACGACATTTATTAACCGAAACTTCCTTTTGAAAGTTTACGGAGTAGACAGCGAAAACAGAAGGATAAACCGCCTTGTAGGGGTTTCCGGCTTGGTGGGGTTAATCGGTGTAGAGCTTACCGAAAAATTCATTACCCGCGCACTTAACAGCAAGAAAGACAGCGTAAAATGTTGCCTACGCAGAGGATTACAAGTAACACTATATTTCAAATAGAAGATGAAAAAGACAGCAATAGTTAATGGCAAAGCAAGGCGTATAGAATTTTCGTACGCGGTAGGCGAAACTATTTCGCTAAGCAATACCGAGGTAAAAAAGCCTTGGGGACGGGTTACGGAAAGGGTAACAGTTTCAAAACTAACCTTTACGATTAACGGGAAGACCTACGAGGGAACGCGCACCTTCAAGGTTGCCGGCGGCCCCTATTCGGAAACCTTCGAGTTCGACGGGAATAGCTTTGCTTCCCATAAACAAGCAATTGAATACATACTTAACAATATTGAGAAATGAGCGAAACGACAATTTACAAAGAAGGATTTAACGCCGGCTTTATGCAGCTTCGACAAATTGACGTAGAGGCCGCCACTAAGGAGCTTTGGCAGGCGTTGGGGATTAACAACCGCAACACTTTCGCGGCTTACAAGTTCGGACGTATCGAACCCAAGGCAAGCCAAGCCGTCGCCGTCGAATTGGTATTTAGGAAGTACGGCGTTACTACAAACATTTGGGGAAAATAGAAATGAGAGCCGAAGCAGGACTAACGCAGCGAGAAACCCAAATAGCCGAATTGTTGGCTTGGGGAGCCGCAAAAAAGGAAGTGGCCGACAGGCTTTCTATTTCGCCCCGAACGGTTGAGAATACCGCGCGAAATATTTATAGCAAGATAGGAATACAGAAGGCTACGGAGCTTTGCGTATGGTGGTTCTGCACACATTGCGGCGTTTCTTTCGACCTATCCCCTATAAAACGGACAATTATAGCCTGCTTCTTCCTTGCGATTATTCTACCGCATGAATTGTACGCCCAAGGCGACACCTACCGACTGTTCAGAAGCCGCAAGGCTGCCGAACGTACAGCGACACGAAGAACCGGAAGACGGCAGGAATACGAATTAGATTTTTGGGAACTATAAAAGGCAAAGGCTATGAAGCAACTAATTAAAGAATTGTCCCTTTCGGGATTGACGCTAAAACAGAAGGCGATAGTATGGTATTTCGTTATATCGTTTTGCCTTCTTGCAAGCACGGCGGAAGCCCCGTTTTGGTTCTTGTTTTTAGAGGTTGCCAACTTCGCTAATGCCGCCCGCATTATAAAACGGGTCCCACCACCGGAAGACCCGCAAGACAGTTAGGTATGGCAGACTTAAATACAAGACTTATAGACCTTACGGCGGGGGAATTATTGGAACTAATAGGGAAAGGACAAAGCCCCCGGATAGAAGTAGACGTTACCAAAGACCCAAATAAAAAGTACGTCTACGGCCGGGCCGGGATTGCCGAACTATTCAAATGTTCCAAGACTACCGCCAGCCGCATAAAGCAAAGCGGATTAATCGACGGCGCATATAGGCAGGTCGGAAGGTTGATAATAGTAGATGCGGAAAAAGCCTTAGAGTTGGCCGCAAAGCGAGCAAAGAAAAGTAACAACCGAAATAAATAACTTGTTATGAGCAAGAAGGTAACATTAAAAGAATTGACCCTTAAAAACTTTAAGGGTATTAGGGACTTGGCCGTAAAATTCGGCGAAGTAACCACCATTGCCGGCGCAAACGCGACGGGTAAAAGCACCGTTTTCGACGCTTTTACTTGGGTGCTTTTCGGCAAAGACAGTAACGACCGTACGGATAGCGGGAAAGGCGCATTTACCGTTAAGACGGTCGGCCCGGACGGGAACCCTATACTTAAATTGGAACATTCCGTAACGGCGGTTTTAGACGTAAACGGCGAAGAAGTAGCCCTTACCCGCACCCTTACGGAAGATTGGGTAAAACCGCGCGGCAAGGCCGAAGTAGAACTTAAAGGAAATACTACGCATTACTTCTGCAATGGCGTAGAAATTAAGGCGGGAGCGTTCCAAGAGAAAGTAACGGCCATAACCGAAGAACAACTTTTTAAGTTAATTACGAACCCGGCTTACTTCCCTTCGTTGGATTGGAAGACCCAGCGCGAAATATTGCTACGCATTGCCGGGGGTGTAACATACGAAGAAGTGGCCGCCGGTCGCGCCGATTTTGCGGCTATCCTTTCGCTGCTTTCCGGTAAAGATTTGGCGGAGTTCAAGCAAGAAATAGCCTACCGCAAAAGCCGGATTAAGGAAGGTTTGGGGAAATGCCCTATCGAGATTAACGCAATAGACAGCGTTACGCCCGAAGCACCGGATTACGAAGCCTTGGAAGCCGAAAAGGTACGCTTATCCGCCGAATTGGAAGAAGTGGAAACGGCTATTACGGACGTTGCAGAAACGGCCCGCAAACACTACGAAGGGGTGCAGGGAAAACGCAAAGCGATTAACGACCTTCGGAACCAGCAGCAAGATATAATTTTTCGGGCAAGGCAGGCGGCCCAAAAGGAAGGCTACGAGAAGAATGCCAAACGTAACGAGGTTAAGACCAGCTACGAAATAACCAAGCGGGAAGCAGAAAATTATAATACCGCTTCGGAAAACGGCCTTTCCGATATTCGCTATACTATTAAAACCCTTACTTCCGAAATAGCGGGCTTATCCGCCAAGGTGGAAGCCAAGCGCGAAGAATGGAATACGCGGAACGCCGAAGAATACAAAGTAAGTACCGACGGCCTTATTTGCCCGATATACGAAACCTTATGCTCGGACGCAAGCGTTTTGCGTATGGACGCTATTGCCAAAGAGAAGGCGCGGGCCAAATTCGACGAAGCCAAGACCCGCGACCTTACCCGGATTACCGAAGAAGGCAAAACGCTAAACCAGCGAATAGCCGAAAAGAAAGCCCGGTTACAGGAATTGGAAGCCCAACTTTCCGAACGTATGGAAGTTATCGCCGCCAAGAAAGCCGAATACGCGAAGAAGTTACAGGACTTGGAAGCGGAAATAGCCGCCAACCCGGAAGTAACCGTATCTACCGACATTATCCCCGAAGACTTACCCGAATGGAAGGAGATAGAAGCCCGGATAGCCGAAATATCCGCTACCATTTCGGATATACCGGCGGCCGATACTACCGAGCTTACCGCCAAGAAACGGGAACTTACGGCCCTTTTGGACGAAGTAAAACAAAAGCTAAATATTCGGGCTACCATTGAAAAGAACGCCGCAAAGAAGGCCGAAATATTGGCGCGGGAAAAGGAATTAGCCCAGCAGCAAGCAGACTTAGAAAAGCAGGAATTTACGATAGACGAACTTAATAAGGCCCGAATGGACGAAGTAGAACGCCGGGTAAATAGTAAGTTCCAAACCGTCCGCTTCCGAATGTTCGAAGCCCAGCTAAATGGCGGCGAAACCCCTACTTGTATCGCAATGGTAGACGGGGTTAAGTACGCAGACCTCAATACTGCCGGAAAGATAAACGCCGGGCTTGACATCATTAACACGCTTTGCCTGTATCACGGGGTAAGCGCACCGGTATTCATCGACAACGCCGAAAGCGTAAACCAACTATTCCCGGTTGCTTCCCAGCTTGTAAAATTGGTTGTAACCACCGACAGAGAATTAACCATTAACCACTTATAAAAATTAAAGTTATGAACGAGAACAAAGAAAAGCGCGAGTTCGCGCAGCAGTTGGAGCAAATCGCCGAAACGCTTACGCAGGCGGTAAAAGACAACGAAGGCCGGGCCTTTATCCTTATCGGCACGGACGTTAAGGACAATAAGGACGGCGAAAGCGAGAATGTGCAGGGCGTAATAGCAGTAGGCGGTAACGGTGGGCAAGTAATAAAGGGGTTGGCGAATTTCTTCACCGAAAAACAAACCGCGCCGCTTGCTGCCGAAGCTATGGAATTAGCGACCTTGAAGAAGTTAAGCCGACTTCTTGAAAACGAATAACAACCTATAAAAATTATGAGTTATGGCAGAAGAAAAAGGATTAACCGTAATTGACGAAGCAAAGCGGAAATTTGAACTTGCCTGTAAGGACGCTTCGGCCTTGCAGATTGTAAACAACTTCGGCGCGGCATTTACTGCCGTAAACGTAATTGCCCTTTTGCGCGAAGCTCTTTCCGACGAAGTAATGGAGCGTGTATTTATGCCGCTTATGAACACGAAGGTAGGCTTTCTTACCGACCGTAACGGGCGGCCGCGTAAAAACGGGACGGTACAACCGCTTTATACTATCCCGGTTGTTCGGGACGCGATTATAGACGCGGTAAGTATCGGGCTTCTTCCGACCGGCAACCAATTTAATATTATTGCCGAACGAATGTACCCGACCAAGGAAGGCTATACGGCCCTTCTTCGGAAACTCGGCGTAAAATACTTCATCGACGTATCATTTGACAAAGGCCAAACCGCCGGATTTGCGGAGGTGCCTTGCAAAATCAGCTACACGTACAACGGAGAAAAAAACAGCTTCGGAATAGTGGCAACCGTGAAGAAGGACGATTACAGCAGCCCCGACCAAATCCGGGGTAAAGCCGAACGACGCGCCAAAAAAGCCCTTTACGAGTATATAACCGGTTGCGACTTCGGCGACGCTGATGAACAAAGCGGCCCCGTTGAAGACGTGGAATATAAGGACGTTACCCACGAGGTAGAAACCGAAATACAGAATAACGCCAATACCGGCGGAACACTTGATTTCGGCCAAGCAGAAACGAACGGAACCAAACAGCCACTTAAAACACCTGGATTCTAATATGAAAGTAATTTTTGGTATTGCCATTCTGACGGCAAAGGACATCGACGCAATGAACGCCCGGATTAACAAAGCGGCGGACATGGCGAAGGAGAACGAACAGAGCGTAGCCCAGCAAGACAAAGCCCTTATTCGATTTTCGGGCAAATTCGCTACGGCTATGGACTTCATCGGCCGGAACCTTCCGCTAAAAAGGAAGCGTAAAGCATTTCGCAAAATCGTAGAAGCGTAGTTACAATGGTTCTAAAAGTATTAGGCAGTAGCAGCCACGGAAATAGCTACATATTGGAGAACGACCGCGAAGCCTTGTTATTGGAAGCGGGCGTAAGGTTCGCCAGCGTGAAGCAAGCGTTAGACTACAATATAACGAAGGTTGTAGGCTGCCTAATTACCCACGAACACAAAGACCACGCAGGCTACATTAACGAAGTATTGAAAGCTACCGTACCCGTCTACGCTTCGGCCGGTACAATTGAGAACACCCCAATAGAAGGCCCGCGCCGCGCGAATGTTTGCAAAGCCGGAACCCTTTTTACCCTCGGCGGTTTCCGAATTATTCCTTTCGGGACTAAGCACGATTCCGCCGAGCCTTTGGGGTTCTTCATCAATCACGAAGAAACGGGTAATATCCTATTCGCTACCGATACCTATTACTTGCCTTGCAAGTTTGCAGGACTTAATAACGTATTGATAGAATGTAATTACCGCTTAGACCTATTGGACGCGAATATAGCGGCCGGGCGCATTCCCGCCGTTGTTCGGAACCGTACGCTAAAATCGCATTTAAGCTACGACCATTGCGTACAGGCGTTACAAGCCAACGATATAAAGGGGGTAAATAATATTGTTCTTATCCACCTTTCCGACGGTAACAGCAACGCCGAACAATTCCGGGCCGGAGTGCGAGCCGCAACCGGTAAGACCGTACATATAGCCGAAGCGGGGCTAATAATCAATTTCGACAAAACCCCCTTTTGATATGATTAAAGGATTTGACCAAGAAACGCAGCCCTTAAACGATTACGAAATGGGCGTACTTCTTCCGCTTCTCGTACGGGGGCTTAGGACGAAAATAGGGCGCGAAAATGCCGTTACAAACAAGCATATCGTAAATACCCTTAAAGGTTCCTATAAACTAAACGACGCACGGGTAAGGAAGATTATAAACCACATAAGGACAAACGACCTTATACCGGGCTTAATAGCCACTTCCGAAGGGTATTTTATCGCCCAAAGCGAAGCGGAACTATTGGAGTACGAAGAAAGCCTAAAAGGGCGTGAAGACGCTATTAGGGCCGTCCGGTTGAGTATTGCGCGACAAAGGCGAATACTTTACGAGCAAAAGAGGGAAGAAAAACAAAGTTCACTTTTTAACAAATAACAAAATGGAAAAGCAGTTTTTTATGGTTTACGCCGAAGGCCAAGGCGCACCGACGTACAAACACGAGAACGAACAGGCTGCCAGCAAGGAAGCCGAACGATTGGCCGAGAAGTTAGGGGTTAATACGACCGTATTACAGGCCGTAAAAATGGTTGCCCCGAAGGACATTACCAAGCGCGTAAAGACCTACGCGGACGCTTGCGCTGTGCTTGGCATTGAGCCGATGAACGAAACCGTATTAGCGAAGTTAGGCTTTACCAAGGACGAAATAGCCTACCGCAAGTTAAAGACCATTGCCGAAGCCCTTAACGAAGGTTGGCGGCCGGATTGGGCCAATAGCAACGAGTACAAATATTGGCCTTGGTTCGTGTATAATCCCGCGTCTGCCGGCTTTTCGTACGCGGATACGCATTACACGGCTTCGAATACGACTGCGACTGTCGGCTCCCGGCTTTGCTATAAAACCCGTGAACTCGCCACGTACGCGGGCCGTCAGTTCGAAGGTCTTTATAACGATTTTCTTTTAATCAAAAAATAATGCAACATGGAAAGAGAATTAGGGAAAGACCTTGAACAAGGCAAGAAGCGCGTAGCCTTCCTTATGGATAACTGCGACGCGGTGGAAGAAAAGGGGTATATGAAGCCTTTTACCCCGGAAGAATTGGCCCGCATGAAAGAAAGCCTTTCGGAAACGGACATCGAAATTAACGACATCGAGGAAGAAAAGACGGCCGCGATGAAGGACTTTAAGGCCCGTTTGGAACCCCTTACGACGGAGCGAAAAAAGACCTTGGACGGTTTGAAGAAGAAAGCCGAATTTGTTACCGAAAGGTGCTTTAAGTTCATCGACCAAGAAGCCCGCGAAGTCGGCTACTACAACGAGAACGGCGACCTTATCGAGAGCCGGCCGGCGTACAGCGAAGAATTACAAACAACACTTTTCCAAATCGGAAGAAAAACAGGTACTAACAACTAAAAAGCAAAGCAATGACGAAGCAAGATTTAATTACAGTCGTTGGCAGTAAGACCGGGCAAAACGATAGCCACGTAAGGCCGATTATCGAAGCCACATTAGACGCAATTAAGGAATGCGTACAGCGCAAGGAACCCGTTTACCTTCGTGGCTTCGGAACCTTCCAGCCGAAGAAACGGGCCGAAAAGAAAGCCCGTAACATTACCGCCGGTACTACGATTATCGTACCGGCGCACGAAGTAGCCCACTTCAAACCAAGTAAAAGTTTCACAATCAACAAGTAAAAAAGTATGGACGAAAACAAAAAAGTAGTAGTAAACCTTCCCGAAGGAACTACGCAGGCGGAAATTATCGTACGTGAGGGCGAGGCCCCCGCAGTTCTTGCCCCCAAGCCCCCGGTAAAAATCGACCTTTCCGGTGTTATCGGTGCGCCGGTTGAATTTTTGGAATTACGGCGGTACGATTCCGAACAAATTAACCCGTTGCGCTGCCACGTCTTAGTAGACCGTGAACAGGTAAGTATTACCCTTATCACGAACGAAGACGACGAATATAGACGCGGGCGAATCGTTGGAAAACTGACTACGCACCCCAAATTTTCCGAATTTGGGATTAACGCCGGCAAAGGTTGGGAACCTAACGAGTTGGGGCAGTTCTTCAAAATGAACCGCGCATTTTTCCCGGACAAAACCGCGAATATGAAGCTCGTAACCGAACTTAAAAACTTCGAAGCTACCGTAAATTCCAAGGTAGAGAAGCAAAAGAGCGAAAAGGGCGACTTCAAAGACAATTATAGCGGCGTGGTTATGAGTAACCTGCCGGAAGCCTTTACCCTTCAAATTCCGATTTTCAAAGGTATGCCGGCGGAAACTATCGAAGTGGAATTTTACGCTTCGGTAAACGGCCGCGACGTAACCCTACAACTTGTAAGCCCCGGAGCGTGCCAGCTTTTGGAAGACCTGCGCGACCGAATTATAGACGTGCAGGTAGCCCGCATTCGGGAACTAAGCCCCGAAATTGCGATTATCGAGCAATAGCAGTATTAACCCAGCTACCCCGGTTTCCGGGCCGGGGTAGCTTTTCAAAAGTAACAAAATGGCAAAAAGATTTATAGATACCGACCTATTTAAGAAACGATTTATAAGGGACTTACCGCCCGCTTATAAATTGCTTTGGGTGTACCTTTTTTGCGAGTGCGACAACGCCGGAATATGGGAAGTAGACTTAGAGGTAGCCGGGCTTTATTGCGGCGAAACGTACGATTTAGAGGACTTCGAAAAAGCCTTTGCCGGAAGAATCCATTTCTTCAATAACGGAAGCAAAGCGTTTTTACCCGAATTTATCATATTTCAGTACGGCGGGTTATCGAACTTGAACCCTACGAACAACGCGCATAAATCGGTATTGCAAAAACTTGAAAAATACGACCTTATGCGGGTTTTGAACGAAGGTATTACCCAGCTACCGCAAGGGCCGACGTTAGGTGCTGGCAAGCCCCAAGGCAAGGGTAAGGCAGCCCCTAAAACAAAAGGCGGTACAATCTTTCAGAAACCTACCTTAGAAGAAGTTGCGGCGTATTGCCAAGAACGGGGCAACGACGTAGACCCGCAAGCGTGGATAGATTACTATACTTCTAACGGTTGGAAGGTGGGCCGCAACTGTATGAAGGATTGGAGAGCAGCGGTTAGAACTTGGGAGCGTAACGAAAAAGGGAATAGCGGAAATGGACGAAAAGGACAACAAACAGGGGCCGCAACGGGTAGACTTGGCGCGGTTCCGGGCGGTACTTCAAAAAAGAAATATACCGATACGCTTTAAGGTCGATAAATACACCGAAGACGTGCCGGCAATGTTGCGCGAATGTTATATAGCCGAAGTTATGCGGCGGCGTATGCAGTTCATCGACGACGAAGCAACCCAAAGCCATATAGAAAAGGCGGCAAAATGGCTGACGGGAAACCATAAACCGGGGCTTCTTCTTCATGGAACAGTAGGCAATGGCAAAACAACCTTAGTTCGTGCAATAGGTAGCCTTATAGGGGTACTGTACGAAAGCCTATATTCAGACCGGCGTAAAAATGTTTTGGCGGTATCGGCTTTGGAACTTGCAGACATAGCCAAGAACCAGCCGGAACGCTTCGACTACATTAAGAAAGCCGAGTTATTGGCGATTGACGACGTAGGTACGGAACCTTCCGTAGTGAAGGTTTGGGGAAACGAAATTAGTCCTTTTGTCGATACGATTTACTACCGGTATGACCGGCAGAAGTTTACAATTATGACCAGCAATCTAAGCGCGGAAGACCTGGCAGATAAATACGGCGAACGGATAGCCGACCGATTTACGGAAATGTTCGACAGAATAGCGTTTGAAAATTACTCTTATAGAAAATAATAGCCAATATGGAAAAGATATACATTTCAGGCCGAATTAGCGGCCTACCAATAGAAGAAGTAGCGGCAAAGTTCGACGAAACGGAAACCAAGTTAAAAGCCCAAGGTTACGAAGTGATAAACCCGCTTAAAAACGGTATTCCGGCTACCGCCTCTTGGGAAGCCCATGTAGCTATGGACGTTCTTCTACTTATGGGGTGCGACGCTATTTATTTGTTGCCCGATTGGGGATTTTCCAAAGGGGCTACGCTTGAAAAGAATTTAGCCGAACTAACGGGAAAGACAATTATTTACGAAGAAGTACCTGCCTTCCAGCACATAAAGCAGGCGATAGCCGAAGGCATGGGCGTTTCATTCTTCGATATTATAGGCGAAAGTAGAGAGCAAAAACACGTCTTTTCCCGTATGATTTTCGCCCAGCTATGCCGTGAAGAAGGGGCAACGGTGGTAAGGATTGCAAAAGAGATGAAGCGGAACCATGCTACTATTATCTACTACCTCAGAAAGTACCCGGATGATTACCGATATACCCCCGAATTTAGGGCTTATGCAAACGCAGTCAAAGCCCACCTATCAAAAGACTAATTTTCCGCGAAAGCGTCTGACTATAATACGAAATGGACAACATTAGATTACTATATATAGACTTGTTTTGCGGTGCGGGTGGAACAAGTACAGGCGTAGAGAAGGCCAACTATAAGGAGCGAAAATGCGCGAAGGTTATAGCTTGCGTAAACCACGACGCGAACGCCATAGCGAGCCACGCGGCCAATCATCCCGAAGCGCAGCACTATACGGAAGATATGCGAACCTTGGACTTACGCCCATTGGCAGAACATACCGCCGAAATGCGCCGAATGTACCCTATGGCGAAAGTTGTGCTTTGGGCTTCGCTTGAATGTACCAATTTCAGCCGGGCCAAAGGCGGCCAGCCCCGCGACGCAGATAGCCGTACCCTTGCCGAACACTTGTTTAGGTACATAGAAGCTCTTACCCCCGATTATATCCAAATCGAGAACGTAGAAGAATTTATGAGCTGGGGCGACTTGGACGAAAACGGAAAACCGATTAGCAGGGACAAAGGGCGGCTTTATACCAATTGGGTAGATAACGTAAAAGCCTACGGGTACAAGTTCGACCATAGAATACTTAATGCAGCGGATTATGGGGCATATACCAGCCGAAAGCGTTTCTTCGGGATATTTGCCAAACCGTACCTACCTATTGTATGGCCGAAGCCTACCCACTCAAAGACCGGGGGCGGCGACCTTTTCGGCAGCTTGGCGAAGTGGAAACCCGTAAAGGAAGTTTTGGACTTTGCCGATGAAGGGGAAAGTATCTTTAATCGTAAAAAACCGCTTTCGCCTAAGACCTTGGAACGCATATACGCGGGCCTTATAAAGTTCGTAGCAGGCGGGAAGGATTCGTTTTTGATTAAATATAATTCAGTCAATAAGAAGACGGGGAAGCATATCCCGCCTTCGATAGATGAACCATGCCCTACCGTAGCTTGCCAAAACAGGTTAGGGATAGCGAACATTCATTTTCTCGCAAAGCATTTTAGCGGACACCCGGAAAGCAAGGTTTCCAGCGTAGACAACGTAGCGGGAACCATTACGACCGTAGACCACCATAGTTTAGTAGGGGCCGAATTTCTTTCGGCATACTATGGAAACGGTAATAATCATTCCGTAAATATGCCTTCGCCCACTATTACAACGAAAGATAGGTTTTCGGTGGTAAAGCCGGAATTTATAGCGAACAATTATAGCGGCGGCGGGCAATTATCATCCTTGGATAACCCTTGCCCGGCGGTAATGACGAATCCCAAGCAAAACGTAATAGCCTGCAAATGGTATCTTATGAACCCTCAATTTTCTAACGCCGGCGGTTCCGTCGAAAAGCCGTGCTTTACCCTTATCGCCAAAATGGATAAAAAGCCCCCGTACCTTATTGCTACGGAGTGCGGACAATTGGCAATAGAGATTTACGAAACCGATAGCGGCCCAATGCGGAAAATAAAGGAGTTTATGGCCCTTTACGGTATCGTCGATATAAAAATGCGAATGTTAAAAATTATCGAGTTAAAGCGAATTATGGGGTTCCCGGAAAACTACACCCTTATAGGGACGCAAGCCGACCAAAAGAAGTTTATCGGCAATGCGGTAGAAGTGAATATAGCCCGTGTTCTTTGCGAAGCCTTGGTAGAAGAAATTGTAGACGAACTATTAAAAGTTGCATAGAATGACACTACGAATTATTAAACCACCGAAACCCGGTAAAATGTTCGTTACGTTGGCTTCTACCGGCTATTTATTTTTCAGTAGCCGAGCAGTTGCAGAACTTAACCTTTCAGAGCATAAAGGGGTACTATTGGCCCACGATGAACGCGGGGCTTTGCACTTGAAAGTTTCCTATAATACAGACCCCGACGCTTTCCGGGTTTATGTACGGAAAAATGGGGCTTGTTCGGTTACGTGTATTCGGGTTGCGCCCTTGTTTCGCCGTATAGGTATCGAAATTAAAAAATCAACCCGGTACAACCTTATCGAAGCATCGGAAGAAGGTTTTTATAAGATAGAAGGACTTAAAACAAAATGAAAACAAAGGATTTAAGCAAGTTGCCGGAAGGAGCTATTTTGCTGGTAGTAAAGAACAGTAACGGGACATTTTCGCCGTTAGGCATAAACCCCGACCAAGGGCGAATTATAACGGCTTTTATCGGGAAATTAAGCGAAGAACAGCCGTTAGTAGTAGCCAAAGGAATAGAGTTAATAACCAAATAATTAAAGCAATATGTTAGTATTAGAAGCAATTGGCAACCTCGGAGCGGACGCCATTATTAAAGACCTTAACGGACAAAAGTACATAGCTTTCAGCGTAGCCCATACCGAAAGCTATAAAGATTCGCAGGGGCAACGACACGAACGTACGACTTGGGTAAGTTGCCTTAAATACGGAGAAAGCCAGGTAATTAACTATTTGAAGAAGGGTACCCGCGTATTTATTCGCGGCGAACTTTCGGCCAAGGCATATGAAGCCGGCGGAGCATTGCAAGCCGGTATAAATTGCCGGGTTAGAGAATTGCAGCTTTTAGGCGGAAACCGGGCTGACCAAACAGAAGCCCCCCAGCAGGCCGTAACGACTTCGGCCGCTACACCAACTTACGCGCCGCCGGCATATCAGCAACCCGAAGAAGTAGACGATTTGCCATTTTAACAATTATCGATATGATAGGAAAGAAATTAAGCCCCGTGCTTGAAGAAATGGAAGCTACCCTTTGGGAGTACGAAGCATTTAACGGAGCAAAACCGAATTACACCTTAGAAGGGTTCCGGGCTTCTACAAAAATATTTATGAGCGCACTATTAGATAAGTTTTTCGAGAAGCAGCAGGCCGAAGGAGTTAGCCAAGAAGACACCTTAAAAGCCGTAGAAAAATTAGGGCAAGACGTTCGGGCCTTGGTCTTTAACGCTACCGGAATAGATACGCACCTACTTTATAACCGAACAAAAGTTAATTAAAATATTGAGTATGAAAGCAAAACAATTTAAGGAAGTAAATGCAGTTTACGGAGAAAATCAACCCGAATATTACCCCCTTCCTGCATATAAATCAGAAGACGGAACGGCGGTTTTTTGCTTTGAGTTGGACGAAGAAGAACGGAAGAAGATAGCGGAAACCGGGGAACTTTGGGTAGCCCTTCGAACATTTAACCAGCCATTACAGCCAATATGCGTAACCGTGAATAAGTCGGACGTTTTAATAACACAATAGTATGAAAGCAGTAGTAACACTTGGCAAATACTTCGGCCCGAAGCACCCCCGTAAAGGGCAAGAAACGGGCTTTATAGCCAAAGTAGCCGACGGGCGGAAGGTACACACCTGCCGAAGCAATTACGGGTATTGGCGGGCAAAAATCGAAAAAATAACGGCTACGGGTGGAGTTCTTAGCGTCCGCCAATGGAGCGCGAAGCCATACCGAAGCCCCCAAGAAGTTATAACCGAGATTCCGGCCGGCATTGTAGGCGTGCAAAGGTTGGCGTTACGGCGCGAACGTCGTGTAATAAATCACTATGCGGAAGAACAGGATAAACCGATAGCAACTGCCACTTATTACGATTATACGGCAGAGGTAGACGGCCACCCCGTCCCCCTGGAGATTTTAGCCGAAAACGACGGGCTTACGGTAGACGATTTTAAGGCATGGTTCGCGCCGATTTTCGCCGAAACAGATAAGAAGTACCCGCAGTTCGCCGGGCTTGCTTCTGCCGTTACGATTGACTTCGCTATTATTCACTTTACAAAAAGGCGGTACTAATGGGAACACGAAGCGACAATTTGCCGAATGGCCTATATAGGGACGACGACGGAAGTATAGGGCTTATAATATGCCCCAAATGCCAGCGCGAAAACTATGCGCTTAATGTAGCCCTCGGTTATTGTACTTGGTGCGGCTACGACGCGAATAAAGATTATAACATACATAAAGATAAAGACGATGAAAGTAAAGGACATAATTAAAGACGACAAATTTAACGAGTTCTTAGGCTACGAAATAGAAGCCTATAACAACCGACCGGCTCCGCAAGAAGGTTGCAGGTATCGCCGGACACCGTACGACGCATTGAAGGATGCGGGAATATTTACGGTAGAAGGTATTAGGGAAACTTTTATAAAGGTTGCGAACCTTGAAAGCGGCCTGCCGAAGTCCCAGCGCGACGCAATAACCGGGCTTGTATTCAGAGTAGCCCAAACGGTAGTAAACTATCGTGCGAAACAAGAAGTAGAAGCTAAAAAGTAGATATTATGGGATTCAAAGCAATAAAGCAGCATTACGATATAGGGTATATCGTGGCTATATATAACGAAGAAAAATACGGCGGGGATTGTATTTGTATCGGTTCCGGGTTTGTTCACGGGCTTATAGCCATAAATATAGAAACCGGTAAAGTTTTCTATTCATCATTGGTTACGCCCGGAGAAAATAGTGAAATAGGACAGCTTGCCGCTCGTATTAAGGCAGACGAAAAAAACGGGGTACTTCGGGCCTTGATTGATGAACCGGACACCTTCGCCCGTAACCTTCCGGTATTTACTACCGAGAATTGGGCAGTAAAGGCCGAACAATGCGAGGAATACGGTTGGCCCAATACCACCCACACGGGGCGAATAATGTACGAAAATACATACTTCCGTACGCGAGCCGAAGCGTACGCCGACCTACTTAAAGATACAAAGAACGGCATAAAACATCGCTGGATTGCCAGTAGCGTACAGGACGCATTACGAAAACTTAGGCGGGCTATTTGGCTATACATGAAAACTATCGGTTATTGGGTTGCGGCCCGCACTATTGGCCGCTTCATAATGAAACGAAGCTATGGGAAGAAAAGGACGTAGACCGGGGGCTATTGATACTGCCCCCCACCTTCCCGGAACCAAAACAGCCGCACGATAACAGCCGACACCGGGAATTATGCCGATTAGCGGGGAAATGGTTACGAAAGCCAAAATTCGGCTCCAGCTACTGCCCATACGTTGCCGTAGAATTGGTAACGGCCAGCCAAGAAATCCCGGACGTTTTCGGGTGGAACTATTGGGCTACGGTTCTTATCGAAGTGAAGGTTTCGCGTTCCGACTTCTTGGCCGATGCAAAAAAGAGTTTCCGCCAGCAGCCGGAAGAAGGCGTAGGGGCCTTTCGGTACTATTGCAGTCCCGAAGGATTGATAACCGAAGTCGATTTGCCGGATAAATGGGGGCTACTTTGGGAGAAAGACGGGGTTATAACCGTCGTTAAGGATGCGGAACGCCAGCAACAAAACGCGCAAGGCGAAATAACTATCCTTGCTTCGATTATGCGCCGCGAAGGGGTAAAGCCCCGGTTATTTGATTACAGAAAGCAAAATAATGAGTATGAAGCAGAACGAAGAAACTAAGGCTTTACAGGAAGAAATAAGGACACTAAAAGCCGAAAAGAAGGAATTGGCTTGTAGGTTAAGCGGTCTTTCTTCGACGTTAATACAGGTTCTTAAAGTAAAATCCCTTAGAGGTTGCGAGGTAAAAAATTGGGTGGGATTTCAGAACGGGAACGGTACGGACGTAGGGCAAGATATAGAACGATTGATTAAGCGGGCCGAACGGGAACAGAAGTATTTATTAACGGTTAAACACGAATAGGTATGTTCGACACAGATAAAGTTATAGTAGTTGCCGACGTTACGAAGCAGCCGTATTTATCGGTCGCTCGTTTTTCGGGCGGGTGCCGGGTAAATGGCGTATTCTACGCCTATGTTCTCCAGCGCGATATTTTGGTACGCGAAGATTGGTTAAAGGCATATTCGGCTATGGATTACGACAAATTTATAGCCGCCGTTAAAACCGGAGCCAAACAGGAATTACCGACTTGCCGGACTTGTAAGCACCGCCAGCGTTGGGAATTGAACGACCATAGCACGAAGATAGTGCAAAGTTGCGCCCTTCAAAAGAGCCGAAGAACGGGTAACGGATTGAAGCGAATAAAGGTAACTAACCCGGCTTGCCGCTTATACGAAAAAGAATAAAATTTATGGGACAAAGCAAAAAAAGACATTGTTGGAGTTGCATATACCTTGAACGAGATGCAACCAGCAATAACGACCATTGCAAGTTACAGAACGTAATAAAAAGTCGCAATGCGATAGCGTGTAAAAAACATAAGATTTGGTATAAAACAAAGGTTAAATGCGACATATAGAAAGCCAAATACAGAAGGACTGCGTTACTTGGTTCCGGTTGCAGTACCCGAAAATAGGCCGCCTTCTTTTCGCGGTTCCGAACGGCGGGGCGAGGAACGCAAAGGAAGCCGCGATTATGAAGGGCGAAGGAGTAACGGCCGGGGTTGCCGACCTTATCCTACTTTACCCTTCCGGCGGGTTTCATTCCCTTTGTATCGAGTTTAAGACCCCCAGCAAAAGCAGCCGGCAGACACCCACGCAAAAGGAGTGGCAAGCGTTGGCCGAAGCGCACGGTAATAAGTACATCGTTTGCCGTTCCTTAGAAGATTTCCAGCAGGTTATACGGGCATATATCCCCCATCTATGTTGGTAACTTTTTAATTATTCTTGGATAAAGAAGCGTATTATAATAATACGCTTCTTTTATTTTTGCGTAACGCGAATATTTACACACAAATAAACGTACGCAGGTATGAAAGAAAAGATTTTACAGGCTCTTACGACCTTTAAGGGCTACTTATTCAGTTCGGACAAATGGCTACATTTAGCGGCGGGCTTTATTATCGCCTTCTTCGTGGGGCTTTTCGGTGTATTCTATGGCCTTTGCGCCGGGATTGCGGCCGCCGCCGGGAAAGAGCTTTACGACAATTTCAGCAAGAAAGGAACCCCGGAAGTTTGGGATTTCATTTTTTCGGTAGTCGGTGTACTTGCCGGTGTCCTTAACGTACTATTGGCCCGCTTAGTCTTCCACTTCATCGTGTAGAGCCTATGACACCGAAGAAGATTATAGAAGCGGATATAGCCCAACTTGTACCGGACGACGTGAATTTTAACAAGGGTACGCAGTTCGGCCAAAGTTTGATAGAAAAGAGCCTGCGCCAATTCGGGGCGGGCCGTTCTATTCTTTTGGATAAGAACAACCGTATTATAGCCGGAAACAAGACCGTAGAAAACGCCGGGCAAATTGGCTTAGAAAAGGTTTTGATAGTCGAAACCACCGGCGAAGAAATAGTAGCGGTAAAGCGTACCGACATAGATTTAGACACGCGGGAAGGGCGCGAACTTGCCTTAGCCGACAATGCGACCGGGGCCGCTAACTTGGCTTGGGACGAAGCGGCACTTACCCAAGCGTCGGATAAGTGGGATATAGCCCCCGACGATTGGGGCGTAGAATTGGAAGGCTACGGCGGAGAAGGCGGCCAAGGGGAAGAAGATACCGAAGAACAGCTTAGAAGACTTAAAGACGACTTCGTAATGCCGCCTTTTTCCGTGCTTAATACCCGTACGGCCGAATGGCAGGAACGCCGCCGCGCTTGGTTGGAAATAGGCATAAAGAGCGAGGAAGGCAGGGACGAAGATTTGACATTTGCCAAATCAGCACAACCGCCTGCCTTTTACGATACCAAAAACGCACTTCGGGAAACCTTGGGGCGGGAACCGTCTACCGATGAATTGTTAGCGGAAATGGAGAAGCAGGGAATACAAGCTATGGCGACTACTTCAATATTCGACCCCGTTCTAACCGAACTTTCCTACCGTTGGTTCAATATTGAGGGCGGCCGCATTTTAGACCCCTTCGCCGGTGGAAGTGTTCGCGGTATCGTAGCGGCAAAATTGAATATGCCGTACGTTGGTAACGACCTTCGGGAGAAACAGGTAGTAGCCAATATCGAGAACGCGAAGGAAGTATTAGGTAACATGCCGGCCGACATTGCGCCGCGTTGGACGGTTGGCGATAGTACGCAGCTTGAAGACGTGTTACAAAAGAACGGCGTTACCGGCGATTTCGATATGGTATTTTCTTGCCCGCCGTACGCAGATTTGGAAGTATATAGCAATGACCCCCGCGATATTTCCAATATGGATTACCCGCAGTTCTTGGAAGCCTACAAAGCCGCAATAAAGCAGGCTTGCGCCCGATTGAAGAACAACCGCTTTGCCGTCTTCGTAGTTGGGGATATTCGAGATAAAAAGGGCATTTACCGCAATTTCATAGGCCACACTATCGAAGCCTTTACGGAGTGCGGCCTAAGCTACTATAACCATTTGATTTTAGTAAACCAGGTAACAAGCCTTGCTATCCGGGTTCGCAAGCAGATGAACACGGGCCGCAAAATTGGCAAGCTACACCAAAACGTATTAGTCTTTTGCAAAGGTTCGGTAGAAGAAACGGTAGACCAATTCGAAGAAGTGCAGGTAACGAAGGCCGTAGAACAGTTCAATAAGACCCGCGCGAATAGCGGCCTTCACGACGACGTATTGGTATTCTACAAAGGCGACCCGAAGGCGATTAAAGAAGAATTTGGAGAATTACACGCGGGGGACGATTTACCGCAATAAGTAAGTAATGGGAAGACCGACGAAATACAATAAGAAGATAGCCGAAAAGATATGTTCGCTTATCGCTACCGACACCTATACGGTGGCGGAAGTATGCCGTATGGTTAAAATTTCCGATTCTACTTATTACGATTGGATTACCCGGTTTCCGGAGTTTTCGGAGAATATAAAAAAGGCCGAAGCGGAACGTATGGCCTTCTTCGTAGCCGAAGCGAAAAAAAGCCTTCTACGAAAGATACAAGGGTACACGGTGCAGGAAAAACACATCACTACGGTAGGTTCCGGCAAGTACGACATAAACGGCAAGGAGATACCGCGAATAAAGGAACAAAAGATAGTCGATAAACACTACCAGCCGGACACGGCAGCGATAATCTTTACACTAACCAACGGAGAGCCGGAGAATTGGAAGAACAGGCAGAACAACGAGGTAACAGGCAAGGACGGTAAGGACTTATTCGGGCAGCTTACCGACGAAGAATTAGACGCACGTATAGCCGAATTGGAAAAGAAATTAGATAAATGACGCGCCAAGAGAAAATAGAGTATATAGCCGCATTGCGGGAAAGGTTGATACGCGAAGCACGTACCGACCTTTTGCCGTTTACCCGTGCTACTATGCCTACTTTCGACCCTGCTGAATTTCATGTACGATATTACCACGTTCTAACCTTATTCGCGGAAGGGAAGATTAAAAAGCTAATGGTATTCATGCCGCCCCAGCACGGCAAAAGCGAAGGTTCTACGCGCCGCCTTCCGGCTTATATACTTGGCCGGAACCCGGACAATAAAATAGCCGTCGTAAGCTATTCGGCACCGAAAGCCCGTAAGTTCAACCGCGAAATACAGCGCATTATAGACACGCCGGAATATGCCGAGATATTCCCGGAAACGCGCCTTAATTCATCGAACATTACGACCGTTGCCGGTGCATGGCTTCGCAATGCCGACGAGTGCGAAATAGTAGGACACCGGGGCGGTTTTAAGACCGTCGGCGTAGGTGGCCCGCTTACGGGCGAACCGGTAGATACCCTGATAATGGACGACATTTATAAGGACGCTAAAACGGCGTGGTCGGCAGTTGTTCGGGAAGCTATCGAAGATTGGTACGATACGGTTGCCGAAACCCGATTACACAACAATAGCCAGCAGCTTATAGTATTTACCCGCTGGCACGAAAAGGACTTAGCCGGCCGCCTATTGGAGCAGCAAGGAATATACGACCCGGTAAACAATCCGAACGGGTGGGTAGTAGTAACCTACCAAGCGATTAAGAAGGGCGCACCTACCGAATACGACCCGCGCGAAGAAGGTACGGCACTATGGCCCGAACGCCACAACTTAGAAAAGTTGGAAGCCATACGCACCCGAAACCCGCACGTATTCGAAAGCCTTTACCAGCAAGACCCCAAACCTTTGCAGGGCCTTATGTACGAAAATCCTTTTAAGGAATACGACATACTGCCGGCCACCAAGCTACGGAAGGTTAAGAACTATACCGATACGGCGGACGAAGGCGCGGATTTCCTTTGCTCGATAACCTACCTTGAAACCGAGATAGGAAACTTTATTTTGGACGTGCTTTATACGGCTAAACCTATGGAGTACACCGAACCCAAAACGGCCGAAATGCTAACCAAACACGCGGTAGAATTGGCCGTAGTAGAGAGCAACAACGGCGGCCGGGGCTTCGCGCGTAATGTAGAGAAACAAGCCCGGTTAATGGGTAACAACAAAACCCGTATTAAGTGGTTCCACCAAAGCCAAAACAAAGCCGTACGCATATTTACGCATAGCGCGGAAGTGCAAAACCTTACCTATTTCCCGCGCGGGTGGGCGCAAATGTGGCCCGATTTCTACCAAGCCCTTACGCACTATATGAAGGTTGGCAAGAACGCCCACGATGACGCGCCGGACGCATTGACCGGAACCGTAGAGCAACGGCCAATTACAGGTAAGAAAAGCGCGGCCGGATATTTCGCATAATGTTTAACTATCAATAGACAATAAAATGAACAGCAAGCAGATTAACGAACTTTTGGCGAGCGAGAACCATAGTACCGCTATTGCCGAATTGAAGAACGGACGTAATGCGACCGAGCCGAACGCGGCCGAATATATCGCCCAGCTTGACCCCCAAGGCCACGACGTAAACGACCCGGTAAAGCGTAGGGATAAGAAGGTAAAAGTAGACCTTTCCGACTTCGATATAAACGACGAAGAAAAGAAGAACATAAAGACCGTTACCAATGGCGACGGGGAAACCGAAAACTTCCGTATCGAGCCGGTAGCCCGCGTAGCCTTGGCGATTCAGAAACTTATAGTAAAGCGGGCCGTAGCCTTCACGTTTGGAAACCCCGTAATTCTTAATGCGGAACCGGAAGAAGGCACCAAGGAAGCCGACGTTTTGAAGGCTGTAAAGCGTGTTTTGTTCGATAACAAAAGCCGCACCCTTAACCGAAAGGTAGCGCGGGGTATGTATAGCAGTAAGGAATCGGCCGAACTTTGGTACCCGGTGGAGAAACCGACGAAAAACTACGGCTTCGATTCAACGCACAAACTTCGGGTAGCCATTTTTAGCCCGTTGTTCGGCGATAGGCTTTACCCCTACTTCGATGAAACGGGCGATATGGTAGCTTTTTCCCGCGAATACGTCGTAAAGGATAGCGCGGGGGTAAAACATACCTATTTCGAAACCTATACCGATACCGAAATACGGAAATGGACGCTTACCAGCAACCAATGGCAGTTATTGGACGGCTACCCCAAGAAGAACCAAATAGGCAAAATCCCGGTTATCTATGGCCGCCAGCCCGCCGTAGAATGGGAAGACGTGCAGAACCTTATAGACCGCTTGGAAAAGTTGCTTTCTAACTTCGCCGATACCAACGACTACCACGCAAGCCCGAAAATCTTTACTACGGGTACTATTTTGGGTTGGGCCAAGAAGGGCGAAAGCGGGGCCGTTATCGAGGGCGAAGAAGGCGCGACCGCACAATATCTAAGCTGGGCGCAAGCCCCCGAAAGCGTCAAATTAGAGATAGAAACCCTTTTGCGTATGATTTACACCATTACGCAAACGCCGGATATTGCTTTCGATTCGGTAAAGGGTATCGGGGCCGTTTCGGGTGTAGCCTTGAAGTTGCTATTTATGGACGCGCACCTAAAAGTACAGGACAAATGCGAGGTGTTCGACGATTATTTACAGCGTCGATTAAGCGTAATACAGGCGTTTTTAGCACAAATGAACGCCAAGGATAAGGCTTTTGTAGACGCTTGCGGTAGCCTTATTATCGAACCCGAAATAGTGCCGTTTATGATTGAGGACGAAGCCGCGAACGTAAACCTTCTTCTTTCGGCCACCGGTCAGAAGGCTATTTGTTCGCGGAAGACGGCCGTACAACAGTTGGGCTGGGTAAACGACACGGACGCAGAGATAGAACAGATAGAAGCCGAAGAAAGCGCGGCTTCCTATTCGTCTATTTACGAACCCACCGTATAACTACTAACCAAGTATCTAATTAAGATATGGGTAACATAGTAGCAAAATTCGACATAGATAAGCTATTTGCAGGCGTTTACGAAGCGGTAGACATCATAACTGCCACCGTTGTAGACGCTATGCAAATGGCTTGTTTAGAGGTTACGCAGAACGCTAAACTATTGAACACTTACAAAGACCGAACGCACCTATTACGTTCGTCGATTGGCTTTGTTATCTACAATCACGGCGAAAAGGTAGCGGAAAGTTTCGGTTCTACCGGCGGGGAGAAAGGAAGCGAAGGCGTAGAAAAAGGTAAGCGTATGGCGGAAGAAGCGGCAGCACAATACCCGAACGACATAGTAGCGGTTATCGTTGCCGCCGCCGATTATGCCCTATACGTTGAAAGCAAGGGGTACGACGTAATTAGCGGCCCTTGCAGCGAGTTAAACGCAATTTTAAGTAAGTATATCCAAATTGCAATAGAAGAACTTAGGGCGTAATGGATAAAAGGCAAGAAGTTATAAAATATATAGCAAGCGTAGAAAAGCAACTTTACGCCTTGTTTGGCAATACCTATCACGCGGCCCTAAAACTTACCGAGGTTAGGAAAGCGATAGAATCGGGGGCTTCTTTTACCTGGAAAGGGAACCCGGCCGCCGAACGCAAGTTAGACCGGTACCTAAAAGACCTTAGCAGCAAAACAGCCCTTATTACCAAGAACGGAATTATAGGAAGTTGGGACAAAGGAGAAGCACGGGTAAAGGAACAGGTGTTAGAAGTATTCGGGAAGACTTCGACGCGGCGGAAAGAAACTACCGACATTTGCGAACAGGCAGTAAAGGCACACCGGGCCAAAGGAGCAACGGGCCATGCCTACGCCAATGCCAGCCGCGAGGGTATGAACCTATCTACCCGTGTTTGGAATTTGACGGCGAAGGCGAAACAAGAACTTGAAATTATCATACAAAACGGCATACTTGAAGGGAAAAGCCCGGAAGAAGTAAGCCGTAGCCTTCGCGGGTACTTGAACAATCCCGACGCGCTTTATAGACGGGTTCGCAACAAGGAAACCGGGGAACTTGAATTAAGCCAAGCGGCGAAACAGTACCACCCCGGCCAAGGTGTATATAGGTCGGCGTACAAGAACGCCCGCCGCCTTGCCGTTACCGAAATGAACGCCGCCTACCGCCGTGCAGAGTGGGAAAGCTACCAAAATAACCCCCTTATTATCGGGTACGAAATTCGGTTGAGCAATAACCATACGGTAGTAATTAACGGTAAATTACGAACCTTATACGATATTTGCGACGTATTAGCCGGTCGATACCCTAAAACTTTCCTTTGGACGGGTTGGCATCCGCATTGCCGTTGCGAAATGGTGCCTATCTTTATTTCGGAAAGCGATTTTAGGGAACGAATAAGGGCACGTAAGGCCGGAAAGTTGAAGGATTGGAAACCGAACCCCCAGCGCACCGTAACGCAGGTTCCGAAAGCCTTGACCGATTGGATAGCCAAAAACGAGGAACGCTCGAAAGGTTGGAAGACCTTACCGTACTTTGTTCGGGATAACCGTAAAAGTATAGGCACGTTGCCGGTAAACACCTACACCGCCGAAGAACGGAAGTTTACGAGAGCAAGAAGCACAGCCGAAGCAATGGAACGGGCAACGCAATTGCTTAGTACGCTTTACCCGGATATTCAGAATACAGAACTTGCGGCCCTTCATCACTACACCCAGCAAGGCGGGAACTACCGGCAGCTTAATAAGCAGTTGGATAAAGGCACCCTTACCGACTTTAACAAGGCTTCGGCTTCCCTTATGGCTAAGGCGTTGGAAGAATTGCCGAAGTATCGGGGAACCGTCTACCGAGGCGCGATTATGAAGCGGAAGGATTACGAACGCCTTTACGCTGGCAGGGACGAAATAAAACACGCTATTTTCACTTCATCGACGAAGACCCCGGCCGTAGCTTGGCGATTTGCCAGCTATCGGGATTTGAAGAAGTCGGAAGTACGGATACTTTTTGAGATTCAGAGTAAAAACGGCCGCGACATATCCGATATTTCGGAATTTAACGGTAAATTTGCTACCGAAGACCAGCAGGAAGTATTATTTACTAACGGTACCAAGTTTAAGATAGTAAGCACCGATACGGATTTGTTCGGCACTATTTACGTTAAAATGCGGGAATTATGACAGACGAAGAGAAATTAAAAGCCCTTGACCCGAAGAACCCGTTTACACAGGCTATAAAGGATTGGGCGAATACCCCGGAAGCAGAGCGGCAAAAGTTTTACGAGCGGAACGCGGCCGCTATTGACCGTTGGCAGGCAGAAACCGACGCAATGGCGGAAGACGACGATACAGACGAAAAGAAGGAGTAGCACCGCGCTACTCCTTCCTTATTTTTCCCAAATTTCCATTTTACGGCGTTCTGTTTGGCGGACGGGTATTTAATACTACACAAAGACGATGCACGAAAATAGGGGCGTTTCTCGGCATTAAAAAGGCTCCTTTGTTTTAGATAGCAGTTTAAGCAAGCGTTCGTTATATTCCGAATCTTCCCCGAATACACCAATAGCCACTCTTAAAACCCGGATTTCGTTTTCCCTATCCTTTTGTCGTCGATATATAATTTTCAACCTATCGTATGCGTGGCGACCGTTGGAACGCATCGCTATATTTTCTTCGTAGACTTTTACCGCGTCTTCTATATTCCCTTCCTTTTCGTACCTAATGCCAAGCAAATTTAGCTTTGCGCTTCTTTGTATTGAATAATCCAGCCGTCTACCTTTTGCAATGTTATTAAGTGCTTGGTAATAAATATTTCTATCTATTGTAACGTATTTGTTCCCTAATTGTTTAGCTTTGAAAGCCAAACGAGAAAGGCCGACTTCTTCCCCAGCGTAAACGATGTTTTGAGCCGATAAAAAAGATACAGGTACTTTTATTTCGTCTTTGTGGGCTTCGATATTAGAAGGAGTAGCCTCGGTGTTGCCACAAAATAGCTTTTTTATCCATTTCATACTATTGCTTTACGAAAATGTACGGTAACGATAAATCGGGGTCGTGAAGGTTCATTTTCGTATCGCTTTTTATCGAAAGCGCGAATTTCTTGTATAGCTTCTTGGTGGAAGTCCGGTATAGGCGTAGTTCATCGGCCGCGTTAGAGAGCCAATAAAAACACGGTACGTCTTCGTACCCCTCGCTATGGTAAACCAATTCGCCGAAGGCAGAGAAAAGCAAGCGTTCGCCTTCGATAAAGTCGTTTTCGTAGATTTCTACGGGCTTATTGTTTTGGGTTCCGAATATGATTTTATCCGGGTCGGGTTGCAATTCGGCACCGGGATAGTCGCCAAGGTTGGAAAATTGCGTATCGGCCCAAGTCCCATTAAATACGGATAAGGCTTTTTCTTGTTGTTCTGTGTAACTTCTTCCGGGGTCTTCATCTTTGGAACAACCGGCAAAAGCCACTACACAGGCCAAAAGGCAAAAGTAAATTTTCTTCATATCGAAAACTATTATTACCCCAAGGCCCGAACAGGCATTACACAAATAAAAAAGCGTGGGCCTTTCTTGGTTTACAAGTTTGAGGCATCGCCAAACGCCCACCGTAAAATAAACCATAACCCACGCTTAGCGATATATCGAACAATGATATACAGCAAGCAGGCGTTAATAGGTCTATCTATTACGGTTTGTTAATTGGCGATTTTCAAACTTAGATACCTATACGCTTTTACAAGCGTCCCCGGATTTCTCCCCGGAAACATTGCAAATATACTGCAAAAACACTAAACAACACTATTTTACGGCATAAAATCGCGCAAAGAGCAAGGCAGGGGCAACCCAGCCCCTACGCAGGAGCAGACCAGCACCAGCCCGGCGGCAGGCTTGGGGCTATTGTACTTCGGAATCAGATAGTTACGTTTGCTTTATTGCTTAATATCTTATAATACAATTATTTGCGGTTATGCGAAATTCATGCGTAAGCCATAGCCCAACCCCTAACCAGCCCCAAGCGAGGGGTTTATTTTGGGCCGCGCAACCTTCATTTATCAAACTATTATAAATAACTAAATATCAATTATTAAGGCACACACAAACAAGGAGCTTGCCAGCTCCTTGGCAGGGGGCTACTTAGCCCCTGTGGATAAATATAAGGATAAAGATATATATAGAGAGAAAGAGGGTGTAGGGGGAAAGAGAGGGAAAACGGGCTTTCGACTTGCGCCCCGAACTACCAACATTACCGGGCAGCTTGCAACATTAACTACCAACATTACCGGAATGTTGATAGTAACCGCCGCTATGTTGGTAGTTCCGCCGGCAGAATGTTGATAGTAACACAGCGGTAACAAAATTCCCATATTTCTACTTATTCACGAAGGGCCGGATAACCGACGAAGCAAGAATACCCGTTTTTGCCCTTTCTCGTGCCCGCCATTCGATTTTATGCGGTTGGCTGGTATATTTCCTTGTTTGGATAATAAAACGGCCTAAAATCGCCTTCTTTTGCTATCTTTCGTACTGCATTGCTATTTGTTCGTGAAATTATCTTTTCAACTATCGAGGCAACCAAAGACCACCCCAGCCCCTTATAGGCCCATACGGTTGAATTGTTGAAACGAGTGTAGAGAACTTGCAACGCTATACAAATATTCGTATTACTATAATACGTTTCTTTGTTGCAGGTTTAATTAAATCACAAAAATCAAAATGGAACTAAACGAAATTGTAGCACTACTTGAAACACAGTTTCCGGGCGTGCGAAAAGACGGGCTTAACCAGCTTGCGCGAGTTATCGCCATGCAGGTTAATACCAAGGAAGAAGCTACCGGTATCGTAGGTAAACTTACCGCCGAAGCCGTAGCGAAGTTTGTAGCGGATTGGCGCAAAGACGCGGACGCGGAAATAGACAAAGCGAACAAAACGCGCGAGGACAACCTGCGTAAGAAGTACGACTTTGTAGAAAAGAAACCGGAAGAAGGCGGTACCCCACCCGCACCGGCCGGAACCTTGGACGCTGCAACCGTGCAAGCAATGATTACGAACGCCGTAAAGGAAGCTACTAAGGGCTTGCAGTCCGAAGTAACGAGCCTTCAAAGCGCGGCCGTAACCGCCAACCGCCGGGAAACGCTTGTTAAAGAGCTTGCCGACGTACCCGAAGCCTATAAAGCAAAGGTTCTTAAAGATTTCGACAGAGTAGCCAAACTTGGCGGCTTTGCCGACGAAAACGCCTTTAACGAGTATCTGACCGAAACCAAGAACGACGTAGCAGCCTTCGGCCAAGAGTTGGCAGACCGGGGCCTAAGCCTTCACGAAAAACCGGTACTTGGTTCCCCCAACAAGGACGGAGTAAGCGCGGGCGTAGAAAGCTACATACAGGCAAAGGCCGCAGAAGCCGCAAATAAGGGCTTGGGCGGCAAAGAGGTTTAACGCTAAAAAACTTTCGAAATGCTTAAAATCGACAGGAAAAAGGATAACCGCGTAATTCGTGCGTTTACCCACAAGGTCGCCGACATTCCGAACGGTATTACCGTTTCTGCCGACGACCTTACGCAGAAAGTTCTGCACGAAGGTACGCCGGTTGGCAAAGATGAAAACGGGCTTTATCATGTAGTGAAAGTAGCCGTTCTTACCGACGACGCTACGAACTCCGCTACCACCTACACCGTAAAGAAAGGCCATAACTTCAAAGTCGGCGACGTGCTTATGCTGGCTCCCGGCGGGGCGGCCTACGCTATTACCGCTATCGCCACAAATAGCGGCGACGGCAGCAAAGACGACCTTACAGTAGGTACAACCCTTGGAGTTGCCGCAAAAGCCGGCGATTCGCTTTACCTCGCAGCCGAGGCCGGGGCTTCGGGGGCAGCCTTCAAATACGCACCGGTAGCCCTTGTGGGCGAAAGTTACGACGTGGACGCGCTTAGCAACCATATCGTAAACGCTTGGACTATTGGGCAGATTCGGGAAAGCAATATCCCGCCTATCGGTGCCGAAGTGAAAGCCAAACTTACCGGTATTCAGTTTATCTAATTTAATCGGGAAAAGTTATGCAAAGGAGCTTAATGATTGGCATTACCGAAAAGGATATGCAGGCTGTAGTTAATACCTACGACCTTAACCCGTATTACTATCCTACCTTGTTCCCTTTGAAGGAGAATTACACGATGACGTGGAAAGCCCTTGAAACGCAGGTAGGGTTAAAGATTGCCGGCGACCTTGTAGCTCGCGGCGCAAGTATCAACAAAAAGACCCGCGAAGCTATTGCGCGTATTCAAGGCGATATTCCGAAGGTGGCTATTAAGCGCACCAAGGACGAAAACGAGCTTAACGAATACGAAATTATGGTCGCCATGACTTCCGCGAACCCCGACCTTCGGGCGTTGGTAGAAGCGTGGGCCGAAGATACGCAATTTTGCTGGGACGGCGTAGCGGCCCGTTTGGAATGGATTGCGTTGCAGTCTATTTCGTTGGGCAAAGTAACGCTTACTAACGAAAACAACAATAGCGTAATTACCGAGTACGACGTAGATTATCAAATCGACGCAACGCAGAAGGTCGGATTTCAGACCGGCTCGGCCGCTTGGAACACCACCGGCGCGAAACCGTTTAGCAAGGACTTTAAGGCTATCGTAGCTAAGGCCAAGAAGAAGGGTATTAGATTGAAGTACGCCTTTATGAACCTTGACACCTTCTCGCTTATGGCTCAGACCGAGGAAGTAGTAAAACTTTCCGCTTCGTTCGCGGCTAACGCCTTGAACATCGCACAAACGCCGAGCTTGGAACAGGTAAACGCAGCTATGAAGGGTTTGGCGTACTTGCGTGGCTTACAGGTCGTAGTTATCGACCAAGATATTACTATTGAGAAGGACGACGGAAGCCGCCCGTTCAGTGGAAACCCGTTTGCCGACGACGTAGTAATGTTCAGCGAAAGCAAGGTACTCGGTTCGACCTATTGGAAGAAGCCGGCCGATATGAACCTTAAAGGTTCCGTAGCAATCAAAGCTATGAACGGACACACCTGCGTAAAGAAGTATTCCACCGAGGAACCTATCGAAGAAGTTACCGTAGGAATTGCAAACGCTTTCCCGGCTTGGCTTTCTTCGGGCCGTTCCTTCCTTATGGACACTTCTAACAGCACCTGGACACACTAACCGGAAAGGGACGGCCGGCAACGGTCGCCCCTATCCTAATACCCTTACCCGATGACTTACAAAGAATGGATTACTAAGACGGTCGGCAAATTCCAGCTATCGGCGGACGACGTGGATTTGATACTTTGCAACCAAAGCGGACTTATCCCCGACCCGGACGCACCGGTAGACGTGCGGAAGGCTAAAACGGCCATTTGCCGAGAGTTTACAACGCTTATCCCCCTTGCCAATATCGGAGAAGGCGGGTATTCCATTAGTTGGAATTGGGACGCTATCAAACTTTGGTATAACGCGACTTGCACGGAATTAGGCATTACGCCGGCCGGCAAGCCCAAAATTCGGAACAAAAGCAACGTATGGTAACGACTTCCTACCAATACCCGCAATACTTGTACGCCTTGCAGCACGACGGCGAAAGCGTCCAATTACCTAACGGTTCTTGGGAAACGCCCGCCGCCGCATGGGAGTTAAAAGCAGTTTGCCGGGAAGAAACCAACGGTAAAGGTTCGACAATTCAGACCGCCGACGGAGAAACCCGCGTATTCGCTTCGCTTATCCAGCTACCGAAAGGTACGGCCAAAATTCCCGAAGGCACGCAGGTAATTGTAACGCGGGAGAAGGTAGACGTTAGCCAGCTTTCGAATACCGAGTTTGTAGAAGCAGCCAAAGCAACGGGCTTAGTTGTAGTAACCGGAACTTGCGAAAAGTTCGACCTCGGCCGGCTTCATTGCCGGTTATGGATTTAACACAAAGAGGTATGCAGAGTATAGAAACCGATGATATTCTTTTTGAGATTCTGAACGCTTCGGCCGAATTGAAAGCGGCCCTTAGCGGCGGAATATTCGTGCAGGGAGAACGGCCGGATAATTCCGGGAAGGAAGACGTAGTAATTAACAACCTATTCCTAAACCACGAAGTACCGCAAACCGGAACTTCAAACGTAAATATCCACGTCCCCGACAAAAAGGAAAGGATAGGCCGAACCGAACAATTTAAGGCGCATAGGGAGCGAATACGCGAACTAACGGCTATTGTTCTATCGGTTCTAAAATCGGCGAACATTACCGGGCTGACTATTCGGGTTTCTACGGAAGCCATAATTAAAGAACCGGGCATTAACGAGCATTACAACAACTTGCGGGTAGAATGGAATATACAACGAACTAATTAAAATTTACGACAATGGCAGCAAAGAAAACTTATACTATCGGTCTTTCCAAGATTGAGGTAGGAGCAATTGCCGAGGACGGCGGTATGGGCGAAACCTTGGACGTATTGGGTTATACCTACCAAGACACCTGCACGATGACGCAGGAAGACCCGGAAACAACCGACCACTACGCCGAAGAAGTGGACGACCCCGTAATAAGCATTAGCCGGGGCGGAAAAACGAACTTCAACTTTTCGATTATGAACCCTTCGGTTACGGTTCTTGCCGACCTTTTGGGCGGCGTAGGTACCCCCGGCACGGGTTCAACGCCGGATAAATGGGAAGCTCCGGATAAAATCCCCGTAGTCGAAAAGTCGGTACGCATTACCCCGGAACAGGGCCTTAAATTCGAGATTCCGCGCATGAAACTCGTAAGTAAGATTAACGCAACTTTCAGTAAAAGCGGTATTCTTCTTATCGAGGTTGCCGGTACCGTATTGCAGCCGACCAAAACGGGAACTAAGAAAATAACCGCTACGCTTATGACCGCCGCAGACGTGCAGGCATAACGCGGGGAAAGCCTTACTTTAACCCGAAAGCCCCCAAATGAAAGTTTCGGGGGCTTTCTTGATTTAACGACGATATGAACGACGATACGATAAGAGAAAAAACGGATTTAGAGTTAGAGCGCGAAGAACTTAACCTTTTGGTAAAGCAAGGTATAAAGTTCAGCGTTACGCATAAAATCCGCCGGCATAAAAAAGGCGTTAAAGGATTCTTCCAACGTCCCGAAGTAATTACGGTAAAGGAAGACTTCGAAATACAGGAACCTACGCTTTCGGTTCTTGACAGACTTAGCGCGATATGGGTAGAAATGGGCTTAGACGAAAAACGGCTTACAGCCGGCGGAACGGAAACCTTGGCGGAAGCGAAGCGCATAGCCAAAGATAACGCCGCACGTATGGCCCGAATAATCGCTATTGCCGTATTGGGCGAAGATTACCACGTTACCGAAGTTTGCGCGGGTGGAAGGGTAAAAAAATACAACGACGATAAGGAGTTAGACCGGCTTACGGCCCTTTTCTTCCACACTATTAAACCTTCCAAATTGGTAGGACTTTCCGAAGCCGTAACCAGCGTAAGCAACTTAGGGGATTTTATAAACTCTATGCGCTTGATGAGCGGCGCAAGAACGACCCAACCGAGGACGGAGCGCATAGAGTAATAGGGCTTAATAGTCCTTACGGCCGCCGGGGTTCGATTTGCGCCCACCTTGGCTGGACTTGGGATTACTTACATCACGGCGTAGCTTGGGCCGTTGTTCAACGGTTGTTAATCGACGCGCCGCGCATGGCCGACGACGAAGACGGCAATACAGCGGGCAACACGACAACCAAGATAACCAGCGAGAACGCCGAAAGTATTTTACAACAAATAAATAGCATTATCCGATGAATATAAAAGGCGGTGCCTTGGAGTTCGATATAATTGCGAATAACGGGCAAATAAATAGCGCATTGGCCGAAACCAAAAGGCGCGTACAGGGTTTCACGGACGCAACCGTAGAAGGCGGCGACCGTATGGAAGCCGCGTACAGAGAAGCCGCCGCACAAATTGAAGCGGCGTTTAAGGATATAGACACTATGGCCGCAATCCATAGTAACGCAATCGCCGACCTTGAAAAAGAGTACGCCCGCTTGGGCGAAGCGGCCGGGGCCGCCTTTATGAAAGGCACCGCCAAGGGGGACGAAGAATATAGGGCATTAACGGCCAAACAACAGGCTATAAAAGACGAAATAGCCCAGCGGAAAGCACTTTTGCAGGAAGTGGCGAACACGGCGGACGCTTTACAGAAAGAAGAACAAACCTTAAACGAGAATAAGGCCAAGGTAGAGCAAAACGCGAAGGCGAAAGGCATGTTACGAACGCAAGTTATGAACCTTAAAAATTCACTTGCGGAAATGGAACAGAACGGGAAGCGTAATACGGACGAATACCGGGCTATGCAGGCGGAATTAGGCCGTTTGGCGGACGCTATGGCCGACGCAAATACGCAGGCTAAAATTATGTCCGACGACTACCAAAATATGAATACCGTATTAGAGGTAATGGGCGGTATAAGCGGGGCTTTTTCGGCCGCGCAGGGTGCGGTAGGACTGTTTGCCGGGGAAAATGAAAACTTGCAAAAGATTATGGTTAAAGTTCAGTCCCTTATGGCTATAACCATAGGCTTACAGCAGGTAGCCAAAACCTTAAACAAGGATTCATATACCCAGCTTGTATTAGTTCGCAAGGCGAAAGAATTACTTACCGTAGCGGAAACGAAGTTTGCTACGGCTTTGGGTATTTCCAACGTAGCGGCAAAGGCGTTAATGGCGACCTTAACCCTTGGCCTTTCAGTAGCGATTACCGCTGCGATAGCCTTAATTTCCAAATTCATATCCAAGAATCGGGAAGCAAAGAAGGCGCAAGAAGAATTTAATAACAAAGTGGTAGAAGCTGCCGCCGAACCGGTTACAGCAATTACCGAGCTTTCCACCGCATGGAACCGGCTGGGTAACGATATGGCCGCTAAAAACAAGTTTATCGAAGACAATAAAGACCGCTTCGAGGACTTGGGATTTTCCATTAAGACGGTTAAAGAAGCGGAAGACTTGTTAGTAGCTAATAAGTCGAAGTTTATAGAAGCCTGCTTAGAACGGGCCAAAGCGTTAGCCGTACAGGAATTGGCCGTAGAGAAATACAAGGAAGTATTAAAAGCCCAGCAGGAATTAGAAGCTACTCCGAAAGCGTATGTATCGAAGAAGGGAACATATAAGGACGGTTACGGCGTAGAGCGTAAAGGCGTTATAATTGAAAAATCCCGCGATTGGAAAAAGGCCGAAGATGCCGTAGCGAAAGCGGAACGGGAATATAACGCCTTGATAAACCAGCAAGTAGAATTTACCGCAAAAGAACGCGAAATTTTGGATTCTATCGGGGGCGGTGCGGATAAAGTGGCGGAAGGCAGTATAGAAGCTCTGGAAAAGACTATTTCAAAGTTGCGTGCAAAGTATAAGGAAGCTACCACCGATAAGGAGCGGGCCGAGTTATTGGCGAAAATCAAAGAACAGGAAGCGTTACTTAAAAAAATGGATTTATCCGGCACGTCTTCTAAGACTACGCAAAAAGACCCGTTTACGGAACAATTGGAAGCCCGGAAAAAGAAATATACGGAGTATTACAATTGGGTAAATTCCAAAGACGAAGTAGTACGCAATGCCGCAAAAGCCGAGTTCGCCGGGTTGCTGAAAGAAGGAAGTAGCTATTTGGATTATTTACAGAAGCAGCGCGACCAGCTTATTAAGGCTATCGGAAGCGGAACGGCCACAAAGACACAAGCCGAAGAATTGCAGAAGCTAAATAACGCCATAGCCAACGAAACGAAGGAAACCGTTTTAGCCGGATTCGAAAAGGAGCTTAAAGAACAACTTTCCGGGGCACGTTCCATTTTGGAAATGGTTAATATCTTGGAAGAAAAGCGTAAGGCTTTGACCGGGGACGGTTCCGACCTTGACAAAGGTAAAAGCGACATTATTAAGAAGCAGCAGGAAGACGTAGAGCAAAAGGCCAAAGACCGGACAAAAGCCCTATTATCCGAATATGCGGACTATTTGGGTAAGAAGATAACCTTTGAAGCCAACTACGCCGAAAATAGCCGCCTTCTTAACGAGCAATTGGCGAAGGCCAAGACGGACGACGAACGCCGTATAGCCTTGGAAGCCTTGGCGAATTTGGAGAAAGAGCGCAAAAAATACGCAAAAAGTTCGGGGAACGAAGACTACGACGCATTGGTAGAGGAATACAAAACATATCAGCAAAAATGCGCCGATATTTCCGCGCAATACGACGAAAAAATAGCATTGGCAACCCAGCAGAATAACGAAGAATTAGTAGCGAAATTGCAGGAAGCCAAGAATAAGGCCCTTTCGTCCGCAGCGTTGCAGGAATTGACCGATTCCGGGGCTTGGGAGCAACTTTTCGGGAACCTCGACGACCTTACTACGGCGCAAATACAGGCCCTTATAGATAAAATCGAAGCGCAAAAGGCCCAATTAGGCGTAGAACTTAACCCGCAAGACTTAGACGTAGTTTTAAGCAAGTTGCGGGAAGCCAAGGACGAAATACAGACCCGCAACCCGTTTAAGGCCCTTTCTACGGCTTTGAAGGACTATAAGAAGGACGCAAGTAAAGCGAACCTATCCGAAGTATTCAAAGGCGTAGGGGCTACGGCCGATTTGGTAAAAGGTTCGTTCGACGCGGTTACGGGTGCTATTGAGAAAATGGGAGGTTCTATGGACGACGAAACCCAAGCTATTTTAGGGGACGTAGGCGGAATTGTGGACGGAATAGGGCAAATGGCACAGGGGTACGCAACTATGAACCCGGCCCAAATGATACAGGGAGCCGTAGGTATGCTAACTTCCGTCTTTGACCTGTTCAACTCCCGCGACCGTAAGGCCGAACGAGCCATTAAGAAACACGCTGCTGCCGTCGAAGAATTGGAACGCGCCTACAAAGCACTTGAACACGCCGTAGATAAGGCGTTAGGCGAATCGGTTTACGATAACCAAAAGGCCCTTATTAACAATATGCGCGAACAACGCGCGCACTTGCGGGCTATGTGGGAAGCGGAAGAAAGCAAGAAAAAAACCGATAGTGGTAAGGTAAACCAATATAAGGAGCAGTACGAAGAATTAGGCCGCCAAATCGAAGACACCATAGCCGAAATTACGGAAAGCGTAACGCAGACTTCGGCAAAGGACTTGGCTACGCAATTGTCCGACGCGATAGCCGAAGCCTACTCCGACGGCTTCAACAGCGACAAAGTAAAAAGCGCGATTGAAAAGGTTACGAACCAGGTATTAGGTAATGCCGTAAAGAACGCCTTAAAAAAACAATTCCTCGAACAGCAGCTACAAAATGCCGTAAAGCAGTTGCAGCGCGATATGGGTTTTAACGATGAAGGCGGCGGTTCCTTCGACGGCTTGACCCCGGAAGAACAGCAACGGTTTAAGGATAGAGTAAAATCAATAGCCCAAGGGTACGCCGAAGCCTTGAAGTTGTACGAAGATTTGTTTAAGGACTTGGACGATAACGGCGACCCTACTACGAGCCTATCCGGTGCAATTAAGGGAGCCAGCCAAGAAAGTATAGATTTATTGGCCGGACAAACGAACGCCGTACGTGTAAACCAAGTGCAGGAAATAGAAATCTTGCGCCAGCAGCTTATACACCTTGCCAACATCGACGGCAAATTAAGCGTATCGAACCGGCACCTTGAACAGATAGAAAAGAATACTTCGGGAAGCGCGTCCGACCCGTTACGGGCGCAAGGAATAACAATGTAGCGATATGGAAGTAAATAAACGATTGGCCCGCGACGCCAAAAAGAAAGGCATTTGCGAAGAATGGTACGGCCGCCTTATAGATACCAAAGGGAAAGACGAACTTATTAAAATGTACCTTGAAGGTATCGACTTTTGCCTAAGCAACGAGTACCCCAGCAACGAATTTATACGCCAGCACTTCGTAGGTACTTGCGAAGCCTACGGCGTGTTCCTCGACCAAGCTATTACGGCAGGAAACTTCCGGCACGTAGTAGCCCTTGGCCGTTGCGAGGGTACCGCCACTTACGACGGTTGGAACGTAGGGCAGGTATTCGCAAAGCACCAAAGCCGGTTAAAGGTTCTTGCTACCGGTAATTCCTTCGTAATGGTAGACGTATTCGACGATACCACCGTAGAAGTAGAAGCACGGGATAACGCGAAGATTTGCGTAAACCACTACGGCGGGAACTTGACGACTACCACCGGCGACGGCGAAGGTAACGCGATAATAAAAGTTATTCGAAAAACGACTAAAACGTATTGATATGGCAGACGAAAGTAACATTATCCTAAATATGCCCTTCGATGAAGCGGCCGGTTCTACCATTGCTTACGATTACAGCAAGACACGGGCGGACGGTACGGTAGTAGAAGCAGATTTTACCGGCGGAAAGCAAGGCAATTGTATAAAGTTCGACGGTAACGGGCATTGCGATATAGACAAAAACGTAATTCCCCTTACCGGGAACTTTACCCTGCTTGCCTGGTTGAAGCGTTCAGCCTTCCCGGACGGCTTTACAGGTAAGCGTATCGGATTCTTTGCCCGCTGGGAAGCCATAGAAGGTTATACGGAAGCGTGGTTTAACCTTGCGGCCGATACTTGGGGCTATTGGGCTATCGTCAAAGAGGGCCTAACAATCCGCATTTACCTTGATACGGCATTGGTGCAGACCATTACGCTACCCGCCCAGCCTACCGGTTTCGCTATCCTGCAAGACATCTATACGACCGCCAACGGGTACGGTTGTATCGACGAAGTTAAGGTATATAATACCGCCTTGCCGCAGGAAGAAATTACCGAAAGTATTGCTACGGTGGCGCAATTGGCTTACAGTATAGACGGAACCGATTTTAAGGCTTGGGATATTTATGTAAGCGAAAGTAACGGCCTTCTTGACCGTCCCAAAATGAAAACCCCGGTTTCCGTTGATTGGCCGGATTATCACGGGGAGATAGTAGACCTTGAAAACAAGATACTGCAACCCCGCGAAATAGCCCTTAATTGCTTTATGAAAGCGAACGGGAAGGTAGACTTTGTTACGAAGCTAAACGACTTCTTGGACGTATTCAACCGGCCCAACACCCAGCGGCTTATGGTAGATATACACCCTACGAAACCGTTGCTTTACGAAGTCTATAACGAGAACGGGGTAGCCATTAACAAACGTTGGAACGACGACCTTATGGTAGGAACCTTTACCTTGAAATTGAAGGAACCCGACCCGGTAAAGCGTATCGTACGGCACCAGCGTTTAAGCAATGATACGAAAACGCTAACGATTACCCTAACCAGCAAGAAGGCGGTTACTATCTTTTGGGGCGACGGAACCCAAACGAACGACGTTTACGGAACCGACGTAACAGCGAGTCACGAATACACGACCGACGGAATTTTTTACGCCATTGTCGCCGGAGTTATCGAAGAAATAGAAAGTTTCACTACTAACGGTATTATCGTATGGAACAAATTATAGTAAGACACCCGGACGGGACTACGGCCCTATTGACTTCGCGGGCGCGTAAGTCCGGAGTTACCAAGGCCGAACAAAGTATTACGCTGTTAGGGGCGGATACGGTGGCGATAACCGTAAAAAGTGCCACGCCCTTAACCTTCCACTTGGGCGACCAAATAGACGTTTACGGGAAGACTTATACCCTTAACCAGCTTCCGGGCATTAAGAAGACCGGAAACCGGAATTTCGAATATACCCTTACTTTCGAAGGCGTACAGTACGAGTTAATCGACGTGCAATTTTTGTTACCGGACGATACCGTATTAGATAGCTTTACGGGCGATTTAGAAGACTTCTTAGGTATTCTTATCGGGAACCTTACCCGCGTATATCCGGGTAAATGGGTGTTAGGCGTTTATCCGGCCAATACGGAGTATAAAACGCTTACCTATACGGAAAAGAATTGTTTGGAAGTGTTGCAAGACCTTTGCGAACAGTACAGCACCGAATTTGAGATTACCCAAGCTAACGGCGTTCGTACGCTCAATATCAAAACGGCCGGGGTAAACTTCCCCTATACCTTCCGGTACGGACGTACCGGCGGGCTTTACGAATTAACGCGCCAAAACATCAATTCCAAGAACGTAGTTACCCGGCTATACGTCTACGGCGGTAGTAGCAACCTTGGGGACAAATACCGTTATACCCGTCTTTGTCTTCCGGGCAAAGCTAAAAACGCTTCCTACATCGAGGACGCGGCCGCTATTGCGGCTTACGGGTTGAAGGAGAATACAAAGATATTCGACGACATCAGACCCGAACGCTACGGCGAAGTAACAGCCGCCGGAAGCGCGTATTATGCTTTTAAGGACGCTACTATGAACTTCGACCTTAACGAAAAGGATAGCGCGGGTAATACAAAGTGGCTTATCGACGGAGCTACTGCAAAGGTAAAGTTCACTACCGGAAACTTGGCCGGCTATGAATTTGACATACACAAGTACGACCACGCGACGAAGGAAATACAGGTAGTACCGTTCACGGACGAAAACGGCATGAAGTTCCCCAGCGAAACAAGTGCGGCGTTTCAGTTCGGCGTAGGCGATAAGTATTTCTTCACGGATATAAATTTGCCGGACACTTACAAGACCGACGCGGAAAACAAACTCCTTGCGGAAGGCAACAAGGCAATAACCGAATACAGCCAGCCGCAAGTACAGTACGGGTTAAGTATCGACGAAAATTTTATACGTCAGTTCGCCGGCGAACTGACCGTAGTAAACCTTTTTGCCGTCGGCGATTATATCCCAGTGGAAGATGAAGACATAGGCGTAAACAAATCGGTACGAATTACGGCCTTTACGCGCGATTTGCTGCGGGAATACAAGTATAATATAACCTTGGGCGACAGCGTAACCAAAACGACGATAACCCGCGTTATCGAAGACTTGCAGAAAATCGACAATGTTATAGAGATAAACGACCTTGCCGACCCGTCGAAGGCCCGCCGCAATTGGAAAGCCAGCCAAGAAGTATTAGCTAATGTTTTCGACCCCGAAGGACACTATTACAGCGAGAAGATAAAGCCGCTTTCGATTGAAACGACCATGTTAGCCACCGGCGCACGTTCCCAGCAGTTCGTATTACAGAACACCCGCTTTGAACCGAACTACGAAGGGAATCCCAATACGGTAAAGGTGGTAGGCGGTACGTTGGTTCACTATACGATAGCGGAAACCGTAAAAAGTTGGCAGCTAAATACGGCCACCTTTTCGAACCTTGTAAGCGGAACGGTCTATTACATATACGCCCGTTGCCAAAAGACAGGAACGGCCGGAAACATCGTTTTCGACACAGTACAGCGAGCGGTAGACGGCGACCCTACATATTATTATTTCTTGATAGGGAGCCTTAGCAGCGTGATAACCGATACCGACGGGAACCGGCCGGCGCGTCTTATCGCCCTAACTTATGGCGCAACGACAATTAACGGTCGTTTCCTTGCTACGGGGCGGATTCAAAGTGGCGACGGACAAACTTATTTCGACTTAGACGCCGGAGAGATTGGGGGGAACATTAAATTTCGTGCGTCTGACGGGACATTAAAGGATGTTGCTGAATTGGAACAAAGCGACATAGAATATTTGCGAGATGCTTTTAAGGATGCAAGAACAGAAATAGAAGGCGGTGTAGCCCTTTCCGGATTTATAGGTGTACGCGATACGGAACAGAATGTAGCAGCTGCTATGGCCGGTTATAATCCCACCGGAGAATCCGATTATCCGTTGATATTCGCAGGAGCGCAACAAGGGAATGTAGAGTATTACGGATGGACAAGCAATAGCTATACCCATATCTACACCCAAAGCGCGACGCCGAGCAATGGGGATAATTGTTTCGACAATAAAGGCTCTGTCGTAGGAACTGTAACGAATATCGTAGGGGCGCAAATTTTCGCATTATCCACAACGGGCGAAACCTATCAACGCAATACCGGAATCGACTTTACCGCGAAAACGCCCTCTGCAATGGAGGGCAACCGGGCCAAGTTCCGAGTATATAAGGACGGACGATGCGTTTCCAATTACTTTGAAACGAGCGGGTCGTATAAAACGATATATACAAAAACCAACTGCCCGCCTTCGCAATTTACTACGGTGTTGGCAGTTTCCGAAAATAGCTACATGGCCTTGACCGCCGGAGCACAATTCGGGGTTTTAATGGAGGCCAACGAAGACCATAACGGGTATAATTGTGCGTTATATAATTCATCATCATATCCCTGTACGGTCGTAAAGGGTACAAAATCTTCCTATACCCAAGTTGGGGTATTATCTCCCGGTGAGTTAATGGAGTTTGTGAATATTTATGGAACTTGGATTTTACGAAACCATACTCGCTATTCTACGAAGGCAGAAAGTTAGTTTTTAATTTTTTACCAACAAGCGTATTATAATAATACGCAACGGGGTATTTTTGTGTAACTTAATATTTCGACAAAATGAGTACAACAAGAGGGGGCGAAACGGTTTCCGCCCAAATTGGAACAATCGGCCCCATTGAAGGGCTAAGTACGGGTAACTTCAAAATGGAAGATACGCCGTTTAACATTAAGAACGACGGAGAAACCGCCGTCGTTCTTGAAGTAAACCTTTGGGGCATGGAGCCGGGCAAGTTCGTAGCTACGCGCTTCGAAATAGGTTGGAACCCCGAAATAGTCCGCGAGATTAAGCAAACGAGTATTAACGCTACCCTTGTTTGGGGGTACTAAATCTTATACGGCTATGGGTTTATTGATTGGAGTAGGAAACACGAAGCCGACGTTTCCCTACGATTACTACTACGGTATAGAATGGGATTCTAACGTAGCTTCTTCGGCTTGTACCCGAATTGGTCGCCCGGAACTTCACGTTTCGCTGCCTATTCAAAGTAAAATGCGCCGTTGTGTCTTGCGCGACAACGGAACGGTAGCTTATTACCTTCACGCGAACGACAGCACCAAGCGCGATACGGGAGCCGCCGCCAAACTTGACGGCACCGACGGGCAAGTAATGGTAGAAATACCAGCCCACTACCGCAAATTTGAAGTAGACGGTACTAAATTCCGGTGCCTTCTTTCCGAACACGCGCTACCGGGGTTCCATTTGGTGCAGCTTGCCTATCGTTCGGCTTACGAAGCGGCCGTAGACCGCACCGTATCGGCTACGCCGAAACTTGCAAGCGTCGTAAATACTTCTACGGCTTTCCGTGGCGGTAACAATACGGCCGGTTGGGACGGAACATATAGAAGCCTTTTAGGTATGCCGGCTACATCTATCAGCCTTACCAACTTTCGGAAGTATGCCCGGAACCGGGGGAATGCCGGCAAGAACGGGGCCGGTTGGAATTGCGACGTTTACGAAGTACAAAAAACTTGCTGGTGGCTTTACGCCGTCGAATACGCTAACTTTAATTGCCAACTTGCCTATAACGCGGAACCTACAAGCGAAGGATATAAGCAGGGCGGATTAAGCCAAGGCGTTACCAATATGAGCGATTGGGACGGCTATAACAGTTATAACCCTATGGTTCCTTGCGGGGTTACCAACCCGTTGGGAAATAAGACAGGCGTAGTAAACTACACATACAAGAAAAGCGACGGAACCGACGGCCAAACCCTTAGCGTACCCAGCTACCGAGGTTTGGAAAATCCTTTCGGGCACGTATGGAGTTGGACGGACGGATGCAAGTGCAATATTCAAAGTGCGGACGCGGGCGGCGTTAGTGAGTTTTTCGTATGTACCGACCCGGCCAAGTTTCAAAGTAACGACTATACCGATTACGAGAAGCGCGGCGAGCTACCCCGCAATGAAGGTTACGTTAAAATTATGATGATTGGCGAGTACGGCGAAAATATGCCGACAGCAGTAGGCGCAAGTTCTACTACTTACTTCGCCGATTACTTCTATACGAACGTAGTAAGCAATACCGGACAAAGGGGCGTGCTTTTCGGCGGTTATGCGTATGGCGGCGCGTGTGCCGGCTTTTCGTGCGCGAATACGTCTTACGCGGCTTCGTATACGTCTGCGAATGTCGGCTCCCGGCTTTGCTTTTTACCCGCTTGAAACGACACGTAACGGAACGCATTTAACAAAGAAGTTTAACTACGGCGGGCTTTCGAAGTAGCTCAAATTAGGACGAATGCCCGCCGTTCAATTTTTCGCAAAAATGGAAAACAACAGGCAGGACGACGGAAGTTTAGCTTTCTTGCAGATTGAGCCGGACGCGAATAACAAGCACTTCAATTGTTCGGAAATAACCCAGCAGAAGTTAATTAACCTTTCTTTTTGGGTTATTGACTTCTTGGACGACGTTAAAACGAAGTTCGGAACCGGTCGCTTCTTGGTTAAGATTAAGTTCAATAAAGAAGACCCGGATAAAGACGCGCGGAAGTTCTTTACCAATTCGCAAGAAATTAAATATATCCTTGGGAAGATTAAGGAGCGTAACGCCTTCCCGCGTAAAGTAACTATGCGGGCTTCGGGAACAAGGTATTATTTCGAGTGAAAATAAAGGCGGTTTACCCTTGGGGCGTGCTTTTCGGCGGTAATGCGAATAACAGCGCGAATGCCGGCTTTTCGTACGCGAATACGAATAACACGGCTTCGAATACGAATGCGAATGTCAGCTCCCAGCTATGCAGATTTTAACGGGGTAAAAACCTTGCCACTTGGCAAAAAACAACAACTATTTAAGGGGTATTAGTAGGACTTCCCGAACATTCCCTAAGGAATCAGCAAATAAGTAGTGCGATGAAGCGAATAGGTAACTTGTACGAGAAGGTTTGTTCTATCGAGAACTTGCAGCTTGCGGACGAAAAGGCCCGTAAGGGTAAGTTACGCACGTACGGAGTTATCGAACACGATAAAAAACGGGAAGTGAACCTATTGAAGTTGCGCGAAACCTTGCTAAACGGTACTTTCCATACATCGAAGTACGACGTATTCACTATTTACGAACCCAAAGAACGGGAAATATACCGCTTGCCTTACTTTCCCGACCGTATTTTGCACCACGCTATAATGAACGTCTTAGAGCCTATTTGGGTTTCGACCTTCACGGCGGACACTTATAGCTGCATTAAGAACCGGGGGATTCATGCGGCCGCGAAGAAGGTAAAACAGGCCCTACGGGAAGACCCGGAAGGTACTACGTTTTGTTTGAAATTGGATATTCGCAAGTTCTACCCTTCGATTAACCACGACGTGCTAAAATCCATTCTGCGCCGCAAGTTGAAGGATAAAAGGCTACTTCGCCTACTTGACGAAATTATAGATTCGGCGGACGGCGTACCTATCGGAAACTACCTAAGCCAATATTTCGCTAACCTCTATTTAACCTACTTCGACCATTGGATAAAGGAACAGAAGCGGGTAAAGCACTACTTCCGCTACGCGGACGATATTGTAATACTTGCTTCGGATAAATCCTACCTTCATTCCTTAATGGGCGAAATTAGGGCGTATTTGGGGGATTTGAAATTAGAGGTTAAAGGGAATTGGCAAGTTTTCCCCGTAGCGGCTCGCGGTATCGACTTCGTAGGATATGTATTTTTCCACACGCATACCCGAATGCGAAAGGGCATTAAAAAGACTTTTTGCCGGCGGTTGGCGAAGCTGAACAAACGGAAAAGGCCATTATCCGAAAAGGACTTTAAGCAGGCTATTTGCCCTTGGTGGGGTTGGGCGAAGTCTTGCGATAGCAAACACTTGATTAAGAAACTTTCTAAAACATCGAAGTATGAAATCAAATTCAAACGATAGACCGCCCATTTTGCAGGACTTGGGCAACGGCAGTTGGCATTACAACTACAATATTACCGAAGTGGAAGTAACGCCGGAACCTATGGCCGAAGCAGAAGGCGACCAGGTACCGGCCGCAAGGAAGGCGTACGATTACGACACGGTGGAAGTATGGGGCCGGCCGGATTACGACAAATGCGTAAAGGCCGTTTTGCGTTCCCGCCGGGACGAAACCGAAGAATTTAGCCTTATCAATAAGTACAACGCTTTCGTACTTGGGCTATCGACGGACAAAGCGGACAAAACCGAATACGAAAATTACCTTAAAGAAGTGCTTGCGGTTAAAGCAATGGTTCGGGCCGACCTTGCCGCCGCCGGTATCGACGTAGGGGCAGCGGGAATTTAAGCTATGGAAAATATCTTACAGACCTTCGGGCCGCAACTTATTATTATAGCTTGCGTTTACGCGCTTGTTTTGTTCGTGGTCTTCCTTGACCTTTGGGCCGGGATTCGAAAGGCCAAACAACGGGGGGAATATCGGTCTTCGTACGGATTGCGTAAGACAGTAGACAAAATAAGCCGGTATTTCAATATGATACTCGTAATTACATCTATCGACGTGGTGCAAATGTTGGCTATTACGCAGCTAAATCCGCAGACGAACCACACTTTACCGGTATTGCCGTTTTTTACGTTTATCGGGGCTATGTTCGTGGGATTTATCGAATTAAAGAGTATCTACGAGAATAGCGAAGCCAAGGAGCGGGCCAAAATCGGGGATGCGGCTAAAATCCTTTCGCAAATCATCCAGCATAAGGACGAACAGGAGATTATAGCCGGGGTTATCGAGTATCTAAAAAAGGAAAAAGAGAAAGGGGGCGACAATGAAACTAACGCTTAAACGGCGATACTTCGCCGAAACCTATACTATCGGTACGCTGTTTATTGACGGGGTGCGTTTTTGCGATACCTTGGAAGACAAGAACCGGGACGACAACCGAAACGGCAAATTTGACAATGGGGAACAGAAGGTAAAGAACGAAACGGCTATACCGTTCGGAACCTACGAAATAACCGTAAACCGTTCGCCGCGCTTCGGGCGCGACCTTCCTCGCCTTTTGAACGTACCGCATTTCGACGGCATTCTAATTCATCGTGGCAATACCGGTAAGGACACTTCCGGCTGTATTTTGGTCGGAGAAAACAAGGTAAAGGGGCGGGTTATCAATTCCACGCCTTACGAACTTGAACTTACAAAGCGGTGTAAGGCCGCAATAGCCCGGAAAGAAAAAATCACTATCGAAATCGTATGAAAACAAGAACCTTTATAGCTATTCTTTGGGGGATTGCGGCCGTTTCTTTTATCGGGTGTTCCACGCCGCGAAAGTTGGCCGGCAGCACGAAGGAAACGGCTAAGACCGAAGAAAAGCGGAACGAAACGACGGCGGCCGAATTTCGCCGGACGGTAGACAATACGAAAACCGAAGGCGTAGAAGTAACCTATACGAAAATCGAGTTTTTCCCGCCGAAACCCGATACCCGGCAGGCAAAGCCGGACACTATGCAGGCGGGCGGCCCGTCTAATCCGGTTGCAGACACGCCCAAGAACCGGCCGAAGGAACCGAAAGAGAAGCAGCCGCCCGATACCGGAAGGCAGGGAGCTATTAAGAGTATCGAAACCTTCACGGTAAAACAGAAGGCCGAAGCTACCGGGGTAACGCAGGAAGAACAGAAGACGGAAACGACCAAAACGGAAGAAGTGAACACGGACACCGATAAGGAAACCGATATTACCGAGAAGCCGGCGGCCGACCCGTACAGGTGGCGTTACATTTTCGGGATTTTGGTACTATTGGCGGTTGCCTTTTTCTTTCTTCGGAAGACGAAGGTATTTACGGCTGTAGCCGCCTTCTTCCGCAAATTGTTTTAGCGGAGATAAAAGGAAAGCACCCAAAAGGGCCTTAAAAATGGGTTCCTTTTTGGGTGCCTTGCGTGTAAAACCTTAATAGTTAAGGTTGTCTGCGGAGAGACAGGGATTCGAACCCCGGGTGCCTCGCAGCACAACGGTTTTCAAGACCGCCGCAATCGACCACTCTGCCACCTCTCCAAAACTTCTTTTTCAAGAAGTGCTTTTCTCTTAAAGCGGTGCAAAGATAGCGCTTCTTTTTTAAATTCGCAAACAAATCCGGAATAAAATAATTCACATATCCGCAAAAACTAAAAATACGGCATCAAAGGAACTAATAAAATGTTACTAAAATCTTTTCGTCCGACAGCTGTTTTATTTTCGTCCAACAGTTGTCGGACGAAAATAAAACAGCTGTCGGACGAAAGGGAAATTATTGTGGGACGAATAGATTTCAGCATAAATAATAATAGTTGATAAGAGTACAGATATTAATCGGACGGACACGAATCAATACCCGGTGGTACTTCCTACCTAATAATAGCTATTTTATGCTCTTCAACATAAAAATCCTCCATATTATTGTGTAATTACGGAAATTTTTCCGTAATTTTGCGCGCTCTAAAGGATAACATATCTAATCACTTTTATTAAAAGAACATTATGGAATTAAACAAAACCTTTATTGACGGGCTTTGGAGCAAAGAAATCAATGTAAGTGATTTCGTTAGTAAAAACATCACGTCCTACACCGGAGACGCATCTTTCCTGCAAGGACCAACGGAGCGCACCAAGCATATCTGGAACCTCTGTCTGAAAGCACTGGAAGAAGAAAGAGCCAATAACGGTGTCCGTTCATTAGATCATACAACAGTATCTACCATCACTTCCCACAAAGCAGGCTATATAGATAAGGAGAACGAACTTATCGTAGGCTTGCAGACAGATGAACTGCTGAGACGCGCCATCAAACCTTTCGGCGGTATCAATGTAGTGGCAAAAGCATGCCGCGAAAACGGCGTGGAGGTAGACGATAAAGTAAAAGACATCTTTACACACTACCGTAAAACACACAACGACGGCGTATTCGATGTATATACCGAAGAAATCCGTTCGTTCCGTTCATTGGGCTTCCTCACCGGACTTCCCGACAACTATGCACGCGGACGTATCATCGGTGACTACCGCCGTCTGGCATTGTACGGTATCGACCGTCTCATCGAAGCCAAACAGGAAGACTTGCGCCACCTGACCGGCCCTATGACCGAAGCACGCATCCGCCTGCGCGAAGAAGTGGCAGAGCAAATCAAGGCCTTGAAGGACATCAAGACCATGGGCGAATACTACGGCCTCGACCTCAGCCACCCTGCCACATCTGCTCAGGAAGCCGTACAGTGGGTATACATGGCATACCTTGCCGCTGTAAAAGAACAAGACGGTGCCGCCATGTCATTGGGTAATGTATCTTCATTCCTTGACATTTTCATTGAATACGATTTGGCGCACGGTAAGATTGACGAAACTTTTGCACAGGAGCTGATTGACCAGTTCATCATCAAACTGCGCATGGTACGCCACCTGCGTATGCAATCCTACAATGACATCTTTGCCGGAGACCCCACCTGGGTTACCGAAGCTATCGGCGGACGCTTCAACGACGGTCGCGTAAAGGTGACAAAAACCTCTTTCCGCTTCCTGCAAACATTGTACAACCTCGGCCCGTCTCCCGAGCCTAACATGACTGTGCTGTGGAGTCCCGAACTGCCGGAAGGCTTCAAGGAATTCTGTGCCAAAGTATCCGTAGATACCAGCTCTATCCAGTACGAGAACGACAACCTGATGCGCGAGGTACGCAACTGCGACGACTACGGTATCGCCTGCTGCGTATCCTACCAGGCTATCGGTAAGCAAATCCAGTTCTTCGGCGCACGCGCCAACCTTGCCAAAGCATTGCTGCTTGCCATCAACGGCGGACGTTGCGAAAACACCGGAACCGTAATGGTGAAAGGTATCCCCGTGCTGACTCACGATACGCTGAACTTTGAAGAGGTAATGAACAACTACAAGAAAGTGCTGACGGAGATTGCCCGCGTTTACAACGAAGCAATGAACATCATCCACTACATGCACGACAAGTATTATTACGAAAAAGCCCAAATGGCATTCGTAGATACAGACCCGCTCATCAACCTTGCATACGGCGTAGCCGGACTTTCCATTGCCATCGACTCATTGTCTGCCATCAAATACGCCAAAGTAACGGCACGCCGTAACGACATCGGCCTGACGGAAGGTTTCGACATCGAAGGCTCTTTCCCGTGCTTCGGCAACAACGACGACCGTGTAGACCACCTTGGTGTAGACCTGGTATACTACTTCAGCGAAGAGTTGAAGAAGCTGCCCGTTTACAAGAACGCCCGTCCTACCCTGTCGCTCCTGACCATCACATCCAACGTGATGTACGGTAAGAAGACCGGAGCCACTCCCGACGGACGCGCTAAAGGCGTTGCTTTCGCTCCGGGAGCCAACCCGATGCACGGACGCGACAAGAACGGTGCCATCGCCTCTTTGAGTTCCGTAGCCAAACTGCGCTACCGCGACTCACAGGACGGTATCAGCAACACATTCTCCATCGTTCCGAAATCATTGGGTCCCACTGCCGAGGAACGTGTAGAGAATCTGGTTACCATGATGGACGGTTACTTCACCAAAGGTGCACACCACCTCAACGTGAACGTGCTGAACCGTGAAATGCTGGAAGACGCCATGGAACATCCGGAGAAATATCCGCAACTCACCATCCGCGTTTCCGGATATGCCGTAAACTTCGTGAAACTGAGCCGCGAACACCAACTGGAAGTTATCAGCCGCAGTTTCCACGAAAGAATGTAATCGGTAAACCGGATACATAACCTTTTAAAGCACGGATTACACGGATTTCACGGATTAAGCAAAAATCCGGAGTAATAACCCTGTAGTCCGTGCTTTCTTTTTATTACATTCTTTGCTTATAATACACTATTATGATTAATGTTCATTCATACGAATCAATGGGCACTTTCGACGGTCCGGGGCTGCGGCTTGTCGTATTCCTCCAGGGCTGTCCTTTCCGTTGCCTGTATTGTGCCAACCCCGATACGATAGATGTAAAGGGCGGTACTCCTACTCCTGCCGGTGAAATCCTGCAAATGGCTGTCAGCCAAAAAGCTTTCTTCGGGAAAAAAGGGGGAATTACTTTCTCCGGCGGTGAACCTACCTTGCAGGCAGAGGCATTGATACCACTGTTCAAAGACTTGAAAGCAAACGGCATCCACATCTGTCTTGACACCAACGGCGGAATCTGGAACGACAAAGTTGAGGAATTGTTAAGTCTGACGGACTTGGTATTGCTCGATATCAAAGAATTCAATCCCGAACGCCACTGTACCCTGACCGGACGCAGCAACGAACAAACCCTGCGCACCGCTGCCTGGCTGGAACAACAGGGACATCCGTTTTGGCTGCGCTATGTCCTGGTACCGGGATATAGTGATTTTGAAGAAGACATACGCAACATGGGCGAACAGCTCGGCAAATACCAAAGCATACAACGGGTGGAAATACTTCCCTACCACCGCTTAGGGGTGCATAAATACGAAGCTATGGGCTGGGATTATCAGTTAAAAGAAGTAGTAGAGAATACCCCCGCACAACTGGAACGAGCCGAAAAACTCTTTAAAGAGTACTTTCCCACAGTAGTGGTAAATTGAGAATTGATTCTCAACACTCAATTTAATCAGTAAGTCAACCGTACTCCACCCTGCAAGGTAAAGTTGCAGGGATTTTCTTTTCGTATAGTCTCAATGTCCGAACCATCGTCAAAGAAATAAGACACTCCCGGTTCTACATAAATGCCGACTCTGCTACTTATATTATACTGTGCACCCACAGCTCCCATTACAGAGAATTGCAACGGTTTCACGGTTTCGTTTTTGCTCCCTATTTTTCCGTAAACGCATTTTTCCATGGCGCCGCTGGCAGAAACATACATGATAAAGGACTTCTTATCTACAAAGTTCCAGTTGGCACGCAAAGGAATACCCAAATAATGCAATTTCTGGCTGACCGTTTCCGAACTTCCGGCAAATTTCACATCCGAAGCGAGGTACGTATACGTCAAGCCCGTTTCCACGGAGAAACCCCGTGCAAGCCCTTTACGTACCGAGAAGCCGAAAGACAATGGCTGTTTATGGTCTATGTCCACCACCTGTCCGGAACTCCTCTGCAGATAAGGTATGCCATCTTTAAAGACAAGCTCCTGCCCTTCCGGCACTTCCATTATCCCGTCAGACATTGTGGTGAGGTCTACCCTTCCGCCGGAAACACCGAAGTTCTGTCCGTTTTGAAGCAGCCCGCTTTCACTTATACTGCTTCCCGAAATCAATCCGCCCGTATTTCCTACTGCCAATCCGACCGACCAGCCACGCGACTGCTCCCGCTTCGCTCCGCCAACCGGCAAATGCAATTTGTCTCTGCCGGACGGGCGGCGGCGCTCAATCTTTTCCGTACGTTCCTCTTCCCTTCTCTCTTCTTCTGCTACTTCCTGATTTACCCGTGCCGACTCCGCAGTCGGTTCCTGTGCGTTCCCAGTCTGAACTTCCTGCTCTGCGCCCAAGGATTGGATGACCGTTTCCCGCTCCGTTTCATCTACGGTATTCAGTTGTTGTGCCAGCAAGGAACGCCGGTTCGTATCCGCCGGAGATTCCTGTTTCTGTGCGCGATAGTCGGGTTCTGTTATCTCTGTCCGTACTGAAGGCGTCTGTTGCTCCGGTAGCTTGTCCGGCACGGCAGCCAATGCCGGTGCAGTCATATTCCGCATCTCCTCTCCCACAGGGCTTTGGAGCAGCCATACACTCACCGACGACACCGCAACGAGCAGTGCCGCAGCCGCAGCTACAGCCCAGCGGCGGAAAGGTATAATCCGCCGTTTTCCGGCTACCGGAGGCTTCGAAACGGACAAATCCTTCTCAAGCCGTTCCCAGCCGGAAACGGGCAGCGGTTCGGAATAATCGTCCAACCGCTCCTTTATTTTTCGCATCCACAATTCATCTTCCATACGTTTCTCCATTTATGCGTTTCTTTTCATCCACTCCTTCACCTTGGCAGCCAAAGCAGCTTTGGCACGTACCAGTTGTGAAGCCGATGACTTTTCGTTAATACCCAGCAACCGGGCAATCTCCTTATGAGATTTATCTTCAAAAACAAACAGGTTGAATACGGTACGATAACCGGCGGGAAGCTCGCTTATAAACTGCATCAATACCTTTTGAGGAATAGTATCCACCGCCGAAGCATCCGGCTCCTCATACGTCTCCGGCACATCGTCCAGGGCAGCGGACTGGCTCATCACATCATTCTTCCGCAAATACTGCAATACCGTATTCACCATTACACGTTCCATCCAAGCCCGCAAAGAACCCTCTCCCCGCCACGTGAACTTATCGAAAGAGTCGAAGAGCTTCAGGAAACCGTCATGCATCAAATCCTGTGCAGTTTCCCGGTCACCGGCGTAACGCAAACATACGCCGAGCATCCGCCCCGCATACTGTTCGTACAGTTCTTTGCGGGCAAGGTTGTCGCCTTGCCTGCAACGTTCTGCCAATACCTGTTCTTCCATCCTCTCTTTTAACACGTGTTTACCTTATAAATGCAACGGGCACAAAAATACTGCATCCGGCAGATAGGAAATTTATTCTTTATTTTCTTTAACATTCTTATAAGCAGTATTTGTGCAATCCCGGCATTTTCTGAATACAAAACCTAAAACAGAACCAATAACAAAACCTCTACTTATGAAAAAGTTCAGAACGATATTAGCCGCATTTCTGCTGTTGTTCATCGCCACCCCCGTACTGCAATCCTGCCTGGACGATTGGGATGATGACGAACACCCGTTGCTCGCCATCGGCACAGTGCGAATAATTGACGGAAAAGACTACTACTTCGCACTCGATGAAGGAACCAAAATGTTTCCCGGTGACACTGCCCAAGTGGATAACTACACTCTGGTGGAAGGACAGCGCGCCTTTGTATATTTCAACCTGCTGGATGAAGAAGTAACCGGCTACGATTACAATGCCAAAATCAACCATGTAGAGAATATCCTTACCAAAGACATTTATTTCATGCCTGCCGAAAAGGCCGACAGCATCGGCGACGACCGCATCAACATCAACAATATGTGGATTACGGACAACTACCTGAACATCCAATACCAGCTATACCACAGCAACAGCAATGATAAAAAACATATGCTGAACCTCATAGTCAACGAAGCATCCGACGGCAAGAACGACAAAGAGGGATATATCACGCTGGAATTCCGCCAGAATGCTTACGGTGACGAGCCGCTCATACCGGGACAAGGACTTGTCTCTTTCAAACTGGATAAGATAGCCGACCGGATACCCGGAAAAGCCGGACTTAATATCCGCGTAAAAAGTTTACACGACGGCGAATATTATAAAACCATTGACTTTAAAACAGACGAGAACTAAACTATTCTTTGCAATTCCCTTTTCAATGTCTTTTTATAAAAGCGGAGCAGGCTGTTTGCCTTCACTCCGCTTTGTTCTTTCCTGCCTTCTGCCCCATATTACTGTATCCTATGTTATGTCTCATTTTTATTGCGTATCTTTGCACCCGATTTTACCAAACAACTTTCTATAAGCATGAAAAAAGGACTGCTATACGCTATATTGGCATCTGTGCTATGGGCCATCGTAAACCCGTTTATCAAGCAAGGGCTCAGTTATGATTTTACTCCGATGAATTTTGCCGGGCTGCGTTTCACCAGTGTAGGCGTTCTGCTTTTTGCCTATACCTGGCACAAGGGGATGTGGCAGGAAATCAAGCAGCACCGCAAACTGTTCCTCAATCTGATATTCATCAATATGTTCATGGGTTATACGGCCTTTTATTTCGGAGTGGACTTCGTAAGCGGGGCTATATCATCCATCATCATGGGTATGACGCCGCTTATCAATGTACTGCTTGCCCATCTGCTGGCAAGTAACGACAAACTGAACGGTTACAAAATCGTCAGCCTCATCATCAGCCTTGCAGGCCTTTTGCTGATTGTAGGGATGGGCAGCGACGGTGAACCGCTGGACTGGAAAGGCATCACAGGCATCATACTACTGCTGCTCAGCATTATCTTTCAGGGCTATTCCGCCATCTCCGTATCCGAAGAGAAAGGCAAGGTCAACCCTATCTTCCTGAATGCCGTACAGATGTTTTTCGGTGGCGCCCTTATCTACGTCATAGGACTGGGCACGGAAGGTTATCACTCTTTCATCGGCAAGCCTGCCGGATTTTATATCAGCCTGGGCATCCTCGTATTTATTTCCGTCTTTGCCTTCAGCTTCTGGTTTATGGCGTTGCAAAGCAAAGGCGCAAAAGTCAGCGACATCAACATGTGCCGCCTTATCAACCCGATTCTCGGAGCTGTATTAAGTTGGATAATGCTTGCGGGAGAATACCCCACATTCAGTACGGTAGCGGGAATGCTGATTATTGTCAGTTCGCTGGTTATCTATTTTAAAGGAGCGGAGATTGTAAAATACATCAGTACAAGGAAATAAACAGAGTGTGTCAAAATACACTTGATGATTTCTTTTAGGCACGGCAATAGCAGTAGCATCCTTTAACAAAGGGAATGCCTCTAAAGGACGGCTGAAAGTTTTTTCATCATCTGTTTTTACATAAATACGATTAGCATCAAACCATTCTGAATATGAACATGAATGGGTTGCTGCCAAATAACTCTTTTATTTGTAAATATAGGGATTTTTTCGAAAGTACGAACTATCGGCGGCGGTTTCATAAAATCGGCTGGCGAAAAAAACAAATAGAATTTTCCAAAATAGCTTTGGATAAGCCATTAACGAAATACATTCTTTTAAGAGCACAGTGGTTTACCCAATAAAATTGTATACCTTTGTAACAAGTTAAAGAAGATGTCGCAAAGAATCGGATAAAAGAGGTATTGATTGAGGCGGGTATTAGTCAAACTGAATTGACTAATGCGTACACTTTTTGTACCCAACGAAATAAAAAAATAATGGCAAATACTAATCTAAAAGAAGCTAAGGCGGCTAAGAATGATGAGTTCTATACGCAATTTCATGACATAGAGATTGAAATGAATGCCTATCTTGAATATGACTCGGATGTGTTCAGGGGAAAGACTGTATTACTTCCTTGTGATGACCCCGAATGGAGCAACTTTACCCGATACTTTGCTGCCAAGTTCGATGAATTAGGCTTGAAAAAACTGATTTCTACGAGTTATGCGCCGGATAGCAAAAAATATAAAACGCCTTATCATCCCTCTTTGTTTGAGCAAGAAGCGCCTCAGTTCGACCCATCCAAGGCACAAGTGAAAGGTAAGATATTCATATTGGAACGAGACAAGAGCGGGGACGGGCGTATCAATATAGATGACCTCGAATGGAAGTATATGGAGGGTGACGGAGATTTTCGAAGTAAAGAAGTTACCGAACTTCGTAATGAAGCGGATTTCATCATAACGAATCCACCGTTCTCCTTGTTTCGTGAGTTCTTGGCTTGGATTGTAGAAGCTGGGAAGAAGTTTGCTGTAATAGGTAACATGAACGCAATCACTTATAAGGAGGTCTTTCCCTTGATAAAAGATAACAAAGTTTGGTTAGGTGCTACAGGAAATGGAAATGATATGGTTTTTGGTGTTCCTGACGGAGCTAAAGTAGATGAGAAAGACAAGGCTAAAGCTGCAAGATTGGGATATGTCGGTAATTATACCCGATTAGGCAATTCATGTTGGTTTACCAGCATAGAGCATGGCCGTCGTCATGAGCCATTGCCACTGATGAGTATGGCAGACAACCTCCGCTTTTCCAAACATAAGGAACTGAAAGGCAAAGCTGCCTATGACCGCTACGATAATTATGATGCCATTGAAGTACCTTTTACGGATGCCATTCCGTCAGATTATGATGGTGTGATGGGCGTTCCTATATCCTTTTTGATTAAGTATTGTCCAGAGCAATTTGAAATCTTAGGGATAACTGATAGGCAAAACACATCTTGTTTACGAACGAAAAAATACACGAATATGGATAGCCCCAAATATAATGACTTAAATGCCCGAAGCGTTATTAAGGTTGGCGAAAAATATATTCCCATGTACGCCCGATTACTCATTCGCAAACTATAGCTTAATTTGCAGATTAGCTATTAGGCATAAACTTATGGTTGATAATTAAAATGCGTTGATAGACTTTTTCTTGAATACCGTTTCTTGTGATTACTTCACTGGCATTTAAATCGTATGTACCAGCCTTTCCGAACTTTTTCAAATAGGCTGTCTTGCATTTATAAGTGGTATAAACACGTGTTTTCTTTGAATATAGGTCCTCGTTCTCGCACATCCCTAAGATTTCAACTTAAAAATAAAGATAAAAATAGAATAATTATGACTCAACATAATGCCATCAAGCTTTTTGAAACCAAGAAAGTTCGTACCATTTGGGACGACAAAGAAGAAAAATGGCACTTTTCCATAGTGGATGTGGTGGCTGTCCTAACCGATAGTCCTAATCCTCGTAAGTACTGGAGTGTCTTGAAAACACGTTTAAAAAAAGAAGGGAGTGAGTTGACTACAAATTGTAGTCAACTGAAAATGAAATCGGCTGATGGAAAGATGTATTTAACCGATGTCGCAGATACTCAGCAGCTTCTCCGTTTGATTCAGTCTATTCCATCGCCCAAAGCAGAACCGTTCAAGCAATGGATGGCACAAGTGGCGACTGAACGTCTTAACCAAATGCAAGACCCCGAACTTTCTATCAATCAAGCACTGATGGACTATAAGCGATTGGGGTATTCGGATAATTGGATTAATCAGCGTCTCAAATCCATAGAGATTCGTAAAGACCTCACGGATGAATGGAAGCGGCACGGATTGCAAGAGGGAGTGCAGTTTGCTACGTTGACCGATATAATTTATCAGACTTGGAGTGACATGACCGCCAAGGAGTATAAGCAGTTCAAAGGTCTGAAAAAAGAGAACTTACGTGACAATATGACCAATAAGGAATTGGTGCTAAATATGTTGGCGGAACTTTCCACCAAAGAAATATCTGAAAGTAAAAATCCGGAGACATTTCGGGAACACATGGATGTGGCGGAAGCCGGTGGTGAGATTGCCCGCAATGCCCGTATGGAGTTGGAAGCCAAGACGGGCAAGGCAGTCATCAGTCCGCTGAACGCCAAAACAGGCATTGCACTCAATTCATCTCCGGAAGAAGAAGACACAAAAGAATAATCCTAAAAAGTGAATCAATATCATGGAGACAACATTGCATACAGAATGGACTGTCGAAGACATCTGTAAAGGATTTACCTACAACGAATTGGAAGGTAAAGGTCTGTTTGGATTGGACGGGCGGCTCACTATCCAACCCGAGTATCAACGCCATTACATCTACAACGATGGGAAACGTGATGTAGCGGTAATAGAATCCCTGCTGAAAGGCTATCCCATCGGACTAATCTATTTCAACCGGACTGTGGACGGACGATTTGAAGTACTTGACGGGCAGCAACGCATCACTTCTATCGGTCGGTTCGTTACAGGGAAATTCGCTATCAAGGATGAAGCGGATAACGTGCAGTATTTCTCGGGATTGCCCGAAGAGCAGCAACAAAAGATTATGCAATCCTCTCTGCTGGTATATGAATGCGAGGGTGAAGAAAAGGAAATCAAGGAGTGGTTCAAGACCATTAATATTGTGGGCATTCCGCTCAAGGAACAGGAATTGCTCAATGCCATCTATTCGGGCGAGTTCGTAAATGCAGCCAAGCGGGTGTTCAGTAATTCCCAAAATGCGGAAATACAGAAATGGAGTCATTATATCAAGGGAGATGTAAAACGGCAGGATTATCTGGCGGAAGCCCTCCGGTGGATTTGCGACAGTAAGGGGATAAGCATTGATGCCTATATGAGCATACACCGTCACGAGCCTTCCACGGGAGAATTGGAAAGTTATTTCCGTTCTGTGATTGACTGGGTATCGGCTACCTTTACTATGGTAGAGCGTAACATGTGCGGCTTGGAATGGGGACGGCTTTATGAAACGTACCATGCCACCCCTTATAGCACCGTCCATGTTACAGAACGGGTAAAAGCCTTGCAAGCGGATGAAAGTGTGCGGTGTCCCCGAAATATTTACGAATATGTACTGGGTGGAGAAGAGGATAAGAAACTGCTTGACATCCGTATCTTTGAAGAATCAACCAAGCGGGCTGCTTACAAGCGTCAGACCGAAGCGGCTGAGAAACAAGGAATTTCCAATTGTCCGCTCTGTGCGTTGGGGAATAATGCCAACAAGACCCGTATTTATAAACTTTCGGAAATGGATGCCGACCACGTGACTGCATGGAGCAAGGGAGGGTCAACCAGCATGGAAAATTGCGAGATGCTTTGTAAAATCCATAACCGTTCAAAGGGAAATCGGTAAAAATGTGTTATTTTGAGAGAGCTAAATCAATTAATTCTCTCAAAATATGAACAATAAAAAAACATTTCACGAAGTTTCCGAGATTTGGTGTGATGCAAAACGTCCGATAGTGAAGCATTCCACCCTATGTGCCTATCAGCTTACATTACAGACACACCTATTGCCACGATTTGGCACTGCGGAAAATATAACCGAGAAGGATGTCCAGCAGTTTGTGATAGATAAATGTACTTCCGGATTAGCAAGAAAAACAGTTCGGGATATAGTGGCAGTGCTCAAATCTGTTATCAAATATGGGAATAAGCATGGGATTTTCCATTTTGAAGAATGGGAAATCGAATATCCTACTCAAACAGAAAATAAGCTGCCGCCAACATTGTCATTAAATCATCAGCGTATATTGATGCGTCACTTGTTGAAACAGCCCACTCCACAAAATATAGGTGTACTGTTGGCTCTCTGTACCGGAATGAGAATCGGTGAGGTTTGTGCTTTGAAATGGGAAGATGTGGATTTTGCACAAAAGATAGTCATCGTGAAGCATACTGTAGGCAGAATATATAACTGTGAGTTGAAATCTACAGAAAGGATTCACTCTTCTCCCAAAACCAAGAATTCTTGTCGTGAAATTCCTTTATCCAAACAACTTTTCCAAGCGTTGAAAATGGTAAGGAAACAATCTCAATCCCCATACGTGGTAGGCACTTCCACACAATCTAAAGAGCCTCGTTCTTATCGTGATTATTTTGGTAGGTTGCTAAAACGATTGGATATTCCCCACTTGGTTTTTCATGGACTCAGGCATACATTTGCGACCCGATGTATTGAAAGCCAGTGTGATTATAAAACTGTCAGTGTCATACTCGGTCACTCAAATGTAGCAACAACACTTAATCTGTACGTTCACCCTAATCTCAATCAAAAGAAACGCTGTATTGACCGTATGAGTAATTTTTTAGGAATAACATGAAAAACAAAGCGTAACGAACGCTGCATCAGCCAATTCGCTACGCTTTGCTCAAATTTACTTTTTCGCTATATGTTTATTTTAAGTTACGGTAAAAATAAGTTCTCCTTTCCACACCTGGAAAGGAGAACTTGCAAACAAACAATGATCCGGACAGTGATTCACATCCTCATCCGGCACTACAAACCGGAGATTATATCGAGGAAAAGTAATTCTCCCCAAAAAAACTCCGGTATTCTTTTAGATGTTAGTCTTGGACGCAACGTACAGGGAATGCGTTAGAACGAAAGGAGGTAGCCACCGAATACATCCAGCCCGAGGTCGTGCTCAAGATGCTTCCGTTTTGCGTCGTAGCAGAGTACGGAGAGGCCGATGCAACGTAACACCCCCACCCAAGGTAGCTAACGTGGCCTTCATACCCGAAACGACAGCCGGCTGACGGGTAAAATGCCACATTGCCCGCATCTGCAGTCGCTGCATTTCCGGTTGTAAAGAATCTACGTCCCCATACTTCAAATTTATCATCTGTAAAACCGACAAGATCGGAATCCTGATTATACTTATCTGCTGCAACCACATTATATTCAGCAATATTACCCATATTATAATTCGTTGTGCCGGTCGTAAAATTAGTCCATGCATCCTGTGCCGGCATATGATAACCATAGGGACACGGATCGTAGATGGTTTTCTTTACATCAATAATCGTTCCCAGTATCAAGCTTTTTTTTTCATCCAGAAAACCACTGCCCCACAATTTATTGGATGCTTTCCAAGGTACAGAACCTTCCGCCTCGTCCTGTGCCGGATGCGCTGCAAAAATCCAGTTATAAGAAAGATTCGTGCCATCACCACCATAGGTAATAGCTTTATCATTGTCATCCCTCGTTATAAACATCAAAGGATTCTCTACTGTATAAGCTAATTGTACCTTTACAGCAGCTTGGTCAATCCCTGTTGTTATCGCACTATTCTTTATCTGATTAGAATTCTTCAAAATTTTATTTCCATTTGCATCATACACGGGCACAATATCCGCATCGTTCGTCCTCGTCATCACACCTGCCGCGGGAAACGGGTCTTTACGACCGAACTGAAAATATACACCATACGTCTTTATGGCTTCTTCCGCTACTTTGGTAGCTGTTCCGCTTGCAGATCCCAGATTACGGTCCATCATTTTAAATTCCCGTTTGGTTATATTGGCATAAGAAGCAAGGCCGTTACGAGGCCGTGTTTCGTATGTCTGCACTTTGATGTCGTTTCTGTCGAATGCTGCTGTAGTCCAGATGTGCCAGCTCCAAAGAGTGGTAGCGCCGTTTTTGGCGGCAACTACTGCATTGCCTTCGGTTGCTTCGCCCAACTTGAATACGATATAGCCGTTTCTGGAGTAGCCTACATAGTCTAAGGTAGGCGCTTTGTCTCCCTCGCGGGTTTCCCACACAAGAGCGGCATTGTCGGGTGCAATCCTGTCATTGGCTGGTATGTCTGTGCCGGTATAGGAAATCTGTGCCGAGGTTGCCGCACCGTTGCCGCGTATGGTGGCTTTGAAGCGATACCATTTATTGGCATCGGTGGTATTCACCACATAGCAATTGGCAGTCTGTGTTCCTGCCGCACTCAAATCCTTGCCCACCAGCACGCGGCCGTCGTTCATGTTCGTACCCTTAATGGCGGCATTTATCGTGTACTTCGTATTGCGCACCACATTGAAATCGCCGGCCTTATCGCCCGCGCCCAGATAAATGGTGTAAGCCACATCGCGGGCTATGCCGCCTTTCGGCGTATAGCTGCCCTCTATCAGAATATAAGTGGCCGTGGCAGGCACATTGTCCTCGTAGCGGTCTTTCCAGTCTGTCAGCGAGTTACTTCCAGCCTTGTTTTCCGGAACATACCAGGCGATGGACTTGGTGTTGTCGCTCGTATAGGTTGTAAGCTCCGCAGCAGTCGGAGCGGTGGCTGCCGACTCTACGTAATAGAGTTTCTTTGCCACGTTCATCAGCCTGACGGAAGTCACTGTAAAGACGTCCCCAGTGTTCGGAGTCGTCAGGTTCAGACTGACTTTTGCCACTGCACGGGTCAGCGAGACGGTAAGGGACGCATTGTCCGCCTCCGAGTTAAAATCGGCCTTATAACCACACATCGGTAGGTTTTGCCCTGTACCCTTACCCGACGATACCTCTGCTGCAAACTTCTTGAAATCGGCCAATACACTGCCGTATGATACCTTTTGAGTCAGGTCGCCTACGTTTGCCAATACATACACCGTGCACGTGCCTACTCCCGAAGCCAATGAAATATTCGCAGTTAGCTGCCCATCCGTCAGTGAGGCGTATTCGCTGTATTTCAGTTTACCGTCGGCATTGCCGAACTGGAACACACAAATGTCGTTTATCGCATCTTCCTGTACATCGGTCAGCGTACCGGCACGGGTTCCGGCAGTGTTTACCGTTTTCCCTGCTTCCTCGCCCAGCACCAAGTCCAACGAATTATCGCCACGGGCACGGGTCGTACTAACAGTTCCCCGCATAGGTGTTGCATCGAGCGAAAGTTTTACAGGCGCCGTTGCAACATCGGGAACAATATTGCCCGTTCCCTGCTCCTCGTCCGTACAGGAGAGGACACAAAGAACGGATAATATCCAAAGTCCAAAAAATTTCGTCACTTTCATATTTATTTCTTTTTCATATTTTTTGTTTCTATACTACATTTCACGGTAGGTATGTCTCATTAAATAGAAGATTATCTTAAGGGGGAGTTATTCTACTTGAAAAGACTCCGGTATTCTTTTAGATGTTAGTCTTGGACGCAACGTACAGGGAACGCATCCGAACGGAAAGTGGCACTCACCGGATGTACCCAATCCGCACCTGTACCTAAAAAGCCGCCTTTTGAGGACTTGGCAGAGTACGGAGAAGCTGACCAAGCATAACATCCTCGCCCAACACTGTGAACTCGTCCGTCATCCCCAAAGCGATAACCCATTGCTGGATAAAATGCCACATTACTCGCATCCGCTATTGCTGTGTTTCCAGTAGTAAAAAACCTACGTCCCCATACCTTAAAATTCTCATCTACAAAACCAGTACCATCTGTAGTTTGATTATATTTATCCTCTGCAATTACATTATATTCAGTCACAATATTCGTAATATAGGCTGTTGTAACGGTAGTAAAATTAGTCCATGCATCCTGTGGTGGCATATGATAACCATAAGGGCACGGATCGTAAATGGTTTTCTTCACATTTATAATCGTTCCTAATATCAAACTGTTTCGTTCATCCTGCACACCACTACCCCACAATTTATTGGATGCCTTCCAAGGCACAGAACCATCTTTATCATTCTTTGCCGGATGCGCTGCAAAAATCCAATTATAAGAAGGCTCAGCACTATCACCACCATAGATAGCAAGCTTATCATCATCATCTCTCAATATAAACATCAACGGATTCTCCACAACATATGCAAGTTGTAACTTTACAGCCGCTTGGTCAATCCCTTTTGTTATTGTACTATTCTTTATTTGATTAGAATTTTTCAAAATCTTATTTCCATTTGCATCATACACGGGCACAATATCCGCATCATTCGTCCTCGTCATCACACCTGCTGCAGGAAACGGGTCTTTACGACCAAACTGAAAATATACGCCATACGTCTTTATGGCTTCTTCCGCTACTTTCGTAGCTTTTCCGCTGGCAGATCCCAGATTACGGTCCATCATCTTAAATTCCCGTTTGGTTATATCGGCATAAGGCGCAAGCCCGTTACGAGGCCGTGTTTCATATGTCTGCACTTTGATACCATTTCTGTCGAACGCTGCCGTAGTCCAGATATGCCAGCTCCAAAGAGTGGCAGTACCGTTTTTGGCAGCAACCACTGCATTACCCTCGGATGCTTTGCCCAACTTGAATACAATGTAACCATTCTTGGAATAGCCTACATAGTCCAAAGTAGGAGATGTTCCTCCCTCACGGGTTTCCCACACAAGAGCGGCATTGGTAGGAGCAATCCTGTCATTGGCAGGTATCACCGCTCCCGTATAAGAAATCTGTGCCGGAGTTTCCGCACCGTTCCCCCGTATGGTGGCCTTGAAGCGATACCATTTATTGGCATCGGTGGTTTTCACCACGTAACAATTGGCGGTCTGTGTTCCTGCCGCACTCAAATCCCTACCTATCAGTACACGGCCGTCGTTCATGTCTGTGCCTTTAATGGCGGCATTCACTGCGTACTTCGTATTGCGTACCACATTGAAATCGGCTGCACTGTTACCTGCACCCAGATAGATGGCATACGACACATCGCGGGCCGTACCGTTCTGCGGTGTATAACTGCCCTCTATCAGAATGTAAGTAGCCGTGGCCGGAGCATTCCCTTCGTAGCGGTCTTTCCAATTTGTCAGCGCATTGCTTCCCGCCTTGTTTTCCGGAATATACCAGGTTATGGACTTGGTGTTGTCGCTTGTATAGGTTGTAAGCTCCGCAGCAGTCGGAGCGGTGGTTGCCGACTCCACGTAATAGAGTTTCTTTGCCACGTTCATCAGCCTGACGGAAGTCACTGTAAAGGCATCCCCGGCATTCGGGGTAGTCAGGTTCAGACTGACTTTTGCCACTGCACGGGTCAGCGAGACGGTAAGGGACGCATTGTCCGCCTCCGAGTTAAAATCGGCCTTATAACCACACATCGGCAGATTTTGTCCCGTACCCTTACCCGACGATACCTCTGCTGCAAGTTTCTTGAAATCGGCCACTGCACTGCCGTATGCCACCTTCCGGATAATATTACCCACATTTGCCAGCACATACACCGTACACGAACCTACTCCCGAAGCCAATGAAATATCCGCCGTCAACTCACCGTCCATCAGCGAGGTATATTCACTGTATTTCAGTTTGCCGTCGGTATTGCCGAACTGGAACACACAAATATCGTTTACCGCATCCTCCTGTGTATCGGTCAGCGTACCGGTACGGGTTCCGGCATTGCATGCCCCCTTCCCCGTTTCCTCACCCAGCACCAAGTCCAACGAATTATCGCCACGGACACGGGTCACGCTTCCGGCTTCCTGCATGGGTGTTGTGCCGAGCGAAAGTCTCACAGGCTTCGTAGCAACATCGGGAATAATACCACCTGTTCCCTGCTCCCCGTCCGTACAGGAAAGGACACAAAGAACGGACAATGCCCAAAGTCCAAAAAATCTCGTTACTTTCATTTTATTTCTTTCTTATATTCTTGTTTCTATACTATTCCGAAGCCGGGTCTGCCGCATCGCCACCGATATTGGCAGGTATATCTTCCGTATGCCAACTATTGCCGGAACTCATATTCGTATTACCGCCACCGACACTACCCGGTACATTTTCAGTACCCCAACTGTTACCGGAACCTATATTCGTATTACCGCCGCCGGAACTACCCGGTACATCTTCAGTACCCCAACTACCGCCGGGACGCACATCCGTATTACCGCCTCCCGAACTGCCCGGTACATCTTCAGTACCCCAACTATCGCCGGGACGCACATCCGTATTACCGCCGCCGGTTTCGCCCGGCACTCCCTGTTCCGAAGCCCAAGGCAGACCCTCACCGCCTACCGATGTCAGCCCGAACGCGCCTATTTCGGCATCCAGTTCCGGATTGGGTCGCCATTGACCTGTGCCGACGGTAGTACTGCCGTTTCCGGTTTCACCCGGTATCTCCACATGTTCCCACGTGCCGATATGGATAACCACCGGAGTAAACGCACCGATATTATCCTGTCCGGACATTACACTCCCGCTCCACGGAAGCACTTCCAGAATGAGCTGCACGGAACCGCCTTTCATCTTCAAGGAAAATGTATATTGCGTACCCGGTGCAAAGGCAAGCGTCTCCGGCATATCCGCAACGAACTCCGCAGCCGCCATCCCATTGAACACCGCATTCATCCTGAACTGAAACTTACCTGCCGTCCGTGGCAATACCACCGTAGCGGCAGAAGTTTTCAAGTCTGCATCCGGCGTGGAAAACTCACTGCCCGCTATGGTAACGGCATCACTCTGCGCTACACCCGCAACGGGCAGTTGGGTACACAGTACCGCTTCGACAGGTGCATGCGTCATATTGCTCAATCCGGCAGACTCGATACGCACCGAGGTGATATTGCCCGCTTTCGGTTGCAAGGCAAATATCTGTTTTGCACAATGCCTGCCCAAGTCGTCAAGCACAACCGCCGGACTTGCCTCGCTCACCGTTCGTCCTACCGTCAGCGAAGTGGCATAGTCCACACTATGCCCCACAGAAACGGTGCAAGCCGGGCTGCCTCCGTCATTATCGGGATTGGTTACCGCCAGAGCCGGAGTCAGAGCATAGAAGTCGTAAGTCCCCGCACGCAGCAGTAAAACGTTCACGGCTTCCAGCGTACCGTTGCCGTTTACGGCTCTGTACGTGCCTTCCCCCATGTATTTATCCGTTGACAAATCGGGAGACTCACCTATGCGCCTGAAAGCGAGGATACGCAACGTTGCCCCATCCGCCAGTGGCGAAACGGCACGTGTAGCCACCTCCGTAGCGATGCCCGATGCAGAAAACCGCACGGCAAACGCTTCATGTTCCTTCAACAGCAGTTCGTTCTCCGTGCATGCACAAAGCAGCAAAACTACCGGCAGGTATTTTATCATCCCTTTACAATTCATAAATTCGACGGGTTATCTCATTATATTTCTATATCCGTAATCGGAGTTCCATTTACCCAGTCGGTAACGGACACCGCAGGAGTTATCCCGGCAGATGTAAACTTCAAGGTAACGGCATACGAAGTACCCGCTTTGAAACCGCCGTCGACGGGAACGTTTATCTTCGTTTTCTGCAAACCGCCGGTCGCTAAATCAATCTGCAATTCAATGGCATCGTCCGCCTGCGGAGCAAACATGGCATATCCTGCCATAACAGCAGCATCGTCGGCAGTAGCGCCTACACCCATTTCCAGCGGATAGGTAATTGCGGTTGAAGGCGTAACGGGGTCTGCGGAAACCAAATCCAAATCGTCCGTACCTGTAAAGGAAGGGCCGGTTATGGTTGTTCCGTCTGCCGCTGTCGCCTCAGGCAATGTAATCGTACACCCCTGTTTCTTTCCGGTAATTTTGATTGATTTCACTTTACCCCACAATGCCCGTGTAGCCGCATCGGGAGCATACACCTTTACACTGATTTGGGTAAGCAGGTGGCTGAAAGCCAGGCTTGCTATATTCGTATTCTTATCCCCTTCTTTCAAGGGAGTAGCCATTATATCCGTCTTACCGTCAATAGTACCAAAATCCACGGCCTTTGTACCCTGCGTAAAAGTTACCCCGCTGCGCCTCGGATACCAGCCTATCAGTTTGGTCTTGCTTCCGTTTGCCAAATAATACTCCGCCGGAGAAAACGACAGTGTTTTTGAAGCCGTAGCCGCCGTTCCATTCAAAGCGGTGGTCTGATACGTTGTATAACCGCCCTCGTCACCAGCATCCGCACGTGCAAACGCCACATCCAAATCCGTACCGAAACCGGAATTAATCATCCCGTCCAATACTGCCTTCGTAGCCGGTTCTACCGAAGATAAAATACTGCTGTTTACACGTATTTCCACCCTGCCGTCGTCCTGTATCATTTCCACCGGAGCGTCTGCAGAGCAGGCCGCAAACAAAGACAACAAAGCACCGTTTACCGTTAAAATCCATTTATTCCGTTTCATAAGCATGCTGTATATCGGTTGATTATTGAATTTCTTCACTGCTGCCGCCATCTTCTTCCCAGTCTTTCACCGTGGTTGTTGCCTTTATTTCGGTAGCTTTGAATGTAAGGAGCACCACGAACTTCTTGCCCTGTGTAGATGCCGTATAATCGGCACTGCTACCGGTTGTTTTCAGATTGACAGGCACAGTGACAGGCGTAGTTCCCGAATGTTCTGTTTTTACGGCCAATGTATAGTCTGCCGTACCGGTCGCATTTTTCAGAGGAGCCACCATAGAGTAGGCCACTTCCTCACCATCGGTAGTCAGTTCTTTCGCCTGAGATGCGAAAGCCGTTTCCGTACCTGCCCCTCTTACCCAGAAAGACATGCCGTTGTCCAACAACGTGGCAAATGCGCTGCTTTCATCGGCTGTGCCGGCAGACAGGCTTACCGTTACCGCACCGGACGGATTATTCTTACCGACCTTGGTCAGCGTGATATCCGTTAACTTTCCCCATTTCGCAATAGCCGCCTCGTCCTCGGCAACCGCTTTAATTACCAGTTGCGTAAGCAGGTGTTTGAACTCGAGCTGCGGGTAATTGCCGCCTTTGGAATCGTTTTTCGTGGAAGATTTTTCCGGAGCAGCCATCACATCCTGACTGCCATTGAATGTAAATTTGCACTCATCATTGGCCGGATTGCCCCAACCCTCAAACGGATACAGGCCGCAGATATGCAGCGTGCTGTTGTCCACCGGATAATATTTTGCCGTGGCAAAGCCCACCGCCGTACTGCCGTTGTCCGTAAAAACCATTTTATCATTGGCATAGGTCGTTGTATAGTTGCCACTCGTTTCGGACACCAGCACCCGTGCGGCCAGCGTATTGTCTGCCGTTATCGTACCCTCGTACGGTGCACGTGTCATTGTTTCCGCCGCTATGGCGGAAGAGATCAGTTTGATTTCCACGTTCTCATTCGGAACCGGTTCCATTACATCACTCTGTGTACAACCTGCCATAACTATTACGGCAAGAAGCGAAAAAAGACTTTTTTTCATAACTGTTTATGTTAGATGAATATTAATTAATTATTTACTCTACTATCCCCTCACCGTATCCGTCCATCACCCACGGCATGACCTTTGCCGAAAGGGCAACCGCCGTACGGTCGCGGAATTTCAGTGTCACCATATAGGAGCGTCCGGCTGCAAAGACCGTTTCGCCGCCCGACGGCCGTATCTCTATACCGGGGTAATCGCCCCTGCTGTCTGTTGTCAGCGTAAGCCGGAACACGGGCTGTCCCGGTTGCAGCATCACTTCGCCCGCCAATACCTGCGGCATTTCCGTTGTACCGCTTATGGCGGCAGGCGATTTCAAAGGAAACGGTACGGCAGCCTGCGCGGCAGACCATCCTCCCAGTTCGCCCGTCTCCAAATTCAGCGTAGAGGCGGTGTTTACCCCATTGAATGCCAGCCCTGTAACAGTTACGCCTGCAAATTCCCCCTCATCGTCAACCAGCCGGAAGCGGAGCTGCGTCAGTTTATGCTCAAACAGCAATGCGGAAGGTGCTTCCCGGCGCGAACCGGTAACCGGACGCACCCACATCACATCTTCCGCACCTGTGAGCCTGAAATACAGCACCGGCGACTGCCCGGCAACCGCTTCCACATAATTATCCCCACCCGTGCCCACAGGCGCATAAGGATGATATACACAAAACTTCACCCGCCTGCTCTCTTCCAGCGGATAGGTATAATCACCGTTCCAGAAAAGCATGCCGGTAGCGGCATCAATCCCCGTAGTCCGCACGTTGTCCATCAAAGGAGTTCCGTTCCATTCGGACGTCAGCGGGGCATACAAGGCATCCGTACGCGCGGTAACCACTCCATACACGCCTACCTTGTCGCCCACGGCAGCCAGTCCGGCAAGGTCGTTTACCGAAGCACGGGTTGCACTCCCCTCATAACCGCCCGCCTGGGTTCCCAGCCTTATAAGCCCGTCCGGAGACAATGGCTCCTGCCCGGCGCATGTGCAAAGCAACAGGCACGCAAGCAGTCCTGTGCAACTACCGTATATCCTATTCATACATAATCCTTTCTCTCTTATCGTAAAATACCTTGCGTTTATAATCTCCTACCCCGCCCTCACCGCTTCCTTCCGTCCAGCCTTTCACCTCTGCCGTAAGAACCGCATTCAGCAGGTTTATGCCAAGCTCCACTTCCACCGTCTCGTCTGCCGGAAGTTCACCCGCATAAAGGCGGATGATGTCCGTCAGTGTTCCGTTCATGTTTACCGACGCGCTATACATCTCGCCGCCGGAATTGCGTACCTGCAAATGCAGGCGGCTGTCATAGGCGGCTCCATATTCAGGAGAAAGCAGCCCCAGCAGGCGTATCTCTGCCGAAGCCATATAGGCGGGTTCCGTATTTCTGGTTTCCGCCCGTGTCAGCGTCACGGTAAACGACGTATTCGTTTCGGGAGCGGCGGATATGCTCTGCTCCGAAGGCTCTCCGGAAAGCAGCAAGACGGAAGGATAAACACCGTTCAGCTTCCCGTTCAATACTTTTGCCTCTTCCATGCCCGTTACCTGAAAATGAAGCAACATCTGTTTCACCAGAGGGCGCGGAACGGGCGTGTATTGCACCGTACCCTGTAGCGGAACGTCCACATCGTCCACATTCCAGCTATATACATTGCCGGGCTGCATCTCCGAGACCAAACGGACCTCGGCGGCATTCCGGCTCTCCAGCCCTGTAAAAGCAACGCCGTGCGCATCCGTATTATAGGCAAGCAAATGATAACTGCCCACAGGAAGCGTTGTCGAGAAATATCCGGCAGAAGCGGCGGCATCCGTACCGTAACCGGCAACAGCCTCGCCATTGTCCGCATAAAAACGGTAGCAGGCGGTAGCCGGACAGGCAAAAGCACCCCATTCGGGCGCAATCACAACCGTACCTTCGGCGCTGCGATAGTCCAGTGCCGTTTCCGTACATGCCGCCAAAGCAATGCACGGACTTATCAGCCAACCGAGAGTTTTTATCTTCATGTACGAACTTCTTTTTCCGTCTTCACTTCCGGCTGCCAAACCGGTAACTGATACTTATATTTACACCCGTCACCCCGAAATGATTCTCGCGGAAGTTGCGGTTGAAATAATAGTAAGGCATTTCCACATCGTACGCATTGGCATCCGAAGCACGATACCCGCCACGCAAGCCGGCTTCGATGCCCCAGTGCGCATCGAGCAGGATATAACACCCGACGGACAATCCGCCTTCCCAATAAGTGCCCGTGCAGTTGGCAGTGCCTCCGGCTATGCGGCCGCTATCGGCACTGCGGTTGTCAAAATCGCCCAACTGTCCGTAAATGCCCACGTAGCACCAGCGGTAGCAGCCGTCGCCATTCACCCAAAAGCGGGGTTCGAGGCTATAGGCCGACACTCCCCAATGGCATTTGCCGCTATCGTAGTCCCAATCCGCATAAGCAGCGGAAGCTACCGCCGACCACCGGCGTGCAAAGAAAAACTCCGCCGACAGGTTGGGGGTAAAAGCGGTATAATCGAAATCGGGGGTCATGCCCGCCCAAGTATATAAGTTCGTTTTTACGGAAAGCAGCGGCAGCAAGCGGTTACGCTGTTTACGTGCCTCACGCCGCGCTTGCCGTCCGGCGGCACGCTCTGCCAGCCATTGCTCGCGGAAACGCTGTTCTTTCAGCCGTTCCTCCTCTTCCCGGCGGAGCTGTTCCTCTTTCCGGCGCGCCTGCACAACGCGTTCTTCTTCCAGACGTAATTGTTCGGCACGCTGCCGTTTTTCCGCTTCCAGTTGCCGGAGTTCCGCCAGACGACGCTCGTCGGCCTCGGCGGAAGCCCGTTCGCGGGCAAGTATTTCCTGAAACTCCGCATCGGTCAGTTTCCGCCGGTAACGTTCCTCGATGATGCGGTGCAGGTCGTATTCCACCCTGATTTCGACCCGCCGAAGCAACGGAAAGAGTTCCGCCAGCATAAGGTTGTAAGGTACTCCGCCCTGCAGGTCCATCAGCTTCTTCTCACGGCCCTTGAAAATGTCCGTATTGTCGATGACAGCCAGCACTTCCGCCCGACCGGGCAATGTGGAAGCCTCCACCAGTTGGCGCAACCTGTCCCAGTCCTCGCCCACGTAGCGCACTTCCACCGGAAAGCGCCTTGCCAGCCCGTATTCCGTATCCAGGTAGTTTCTGAAACCGTTGGCACGGTCGTGCGCCAGCTTTTCGTTGGCGGCATAACTGCCTTCTATGGAGCAATAGCCAGTCAGGGTAATCTGGCGGACGTAAATCAGCGTGTCGGCAAACGAGGAGCGCATGAACTTATCCAGCCTCTCCAGTTCACGGGCATTGCCGCCGTAACCTCTCTGTATCTGCCAACCCCCTTGCGGATAAGAGAAATAACAGTCCAGATTGGCTGTTCCTTCCTTGATAACGCGCCTGTACGTCGAGTCCCGATAGAGTTTACCGGTTCCCAACGTGTCGGGAGAGAAAACCACTCCCGCGCATAAACTACCGGGAAGGATACATACAGCCAACAGCAGCAATAGCGTTTTTATCTTCATATAGCCTTGATTTTCAAGTATTCGTTCTTTTTACGGTTACGGTTACGGCATCTCCGTTTCCTGCTCGCCCATGTCCACACTCGTATCCATATCTACCGTTATATCCACATTGTTGCCTTCCTTATCGGGTTCGGGCGGGCAATCGTCCAGACTATCGGGAATGCATCCGCCAAGCAGTCCTGCCAAAACACAGCAGAGCAGAAATCTTTTTTTCAGTGTTCTCATATCTCTCCGCTCAGTCCAGTTCCACTTCCTGCACAATTTTCAGTGTCCAGTCGTCCACACTCACCGTCAGTTCAAGATTGGAAGGCACTACCTCCGTGCCGGGCGTAGGTTCGCCGTCGCCCTTGATAACCGCCTTGATGCGATAGTCGCGGTTACGTACGATAGTGCCGTCGCCCGTTCCGTCTTGCGATACCGAACCCGAAGGAGTGATAATCGTACCCGTCTGCAAACGGTTCACCACAATGGGATAGTACACATAGACCGGAGTTTTCGGTCCTACGCTGCCGTCCGGATCGAAATAGCCGGAAAGCACCAGCTTGGTGCGGTTGGCGGCATCGTTGTTGGCAAAGGCATAGAACCAATAGGGCACGGTATATTCGTCCGAGGTTATCAATATGCCCTCGGAAGGGGTGACATCGTTCAGCAGAAAACCTGCCCCCTCGGTCCACAAGAAAGAGCCGTCGGGCTGCTGGCTCGTCATACCGCCATGCAGCCACGTAGGATTGGCAGGCATAGTTTGGGTAACATCGCCGGGCGACACACGGGAAGCTTCCAGCGCATTGCACAGGAAAATACGGTCCAGCGTAAATGTGGCTCCGGCATAGTTCAGGCTGAATGCGCTGCGGATGCTCGAAATGGAGATACGAGCCACCAGACGGGACAGATTTATGGACGCGGACACCGTTTTTCCGGCTTCCAATGTCACCGGCTGTTCGCTGATACCGGACATAGGCAGAAGGTCGGATGCCTGCTGCCCGTTACGTACGGTTTGTACCAGGCTGACATTTTTCCCGACAAATTCGTTTTTGGTCTGCACTCCGGCAAACGTTCCTTCCGGAACATTGGCAACCACAATCACATCGCAGACACCGGGTGAACACAAAATATCCTTTACCGCAAGCGTCCCGGCAGTGCCGCCGGATTCGACGGCGGATTCCACAATGGTATTTACCGACCCGTCGGCATAGAACAGCCCTATTGCCAGCCGGTGAACGGCAGATTCGTTTTCGGGCAGGGCAGCAGCAGTGGCACGTGTGCTTGCAGCCCCCGTACCGGATACGTTCAGCCGGAGCAAAGCTGTTTTCGCCATATTCCTGCCTGCGCTTTCATCCTCACCGCTACACGAGGATGCCAAAGCTGCGAATGCCAAAGCATACAGCCAGCAGATAATACATATACCCGCAATCCGCAAAGTTTTCTTATACTTCAAAGTTTTAATTTCCGACATATATCTATATTTTAAAGTAATGGATTTGTCTCATTCCGTTCTTCCGGTTCAATACAGGTTTCTCCTGCTCCTCAGCTCTTCCAGCACCTCGCTTGCACGCTCCACGCCTGCTGCCGCAGCCATTTCAAGATAAAGCTCCGCCTTTTCGCGGTTGCCTTCGAGCATACAGAGCACGCCCATGTTGTTAAAAGCCGTCTGACGGGTGGAAAAGCGGGAGAGATAGCTGCGTGCCTTGCGTGTATCGCGTTTGCTCAAGGCCACGGCAGCCGCATTGATGTTAGCTTCCGGACAGTTGGGAAACAGGCGGGCGGCAAGGTCGTAAATATCGTTGAACTCGGCAGAGCCGGGCGTGTAGCTGTTGGCAAGGGCAAACAGGCATTCCGGCGTGATGCATCCGTCGCCGTTGGCGGGCAGGCGGTAATCGGCGCTTTCAAGGGAAGCGGGAATAAAATTGACCCATGACAGGCAGCGCACATCCACACTCTTCTCCAGTCCCGGAACTTCCACTTCGGGCAACAGGATGCCCGAAGCAATCCTGTCGTCGTAAGTTGCCGCCTCCCTGCCGTTACAGCCGCACTCTTCGGTATGCAGCATGAGGTCTGCCTGTGCCATCCACTCCCTGAACGGAACAGTCACCTTATATGTGAAACGGCGGGATGCCTTACGGTCGTTCTTCAATACTACCGAGGGCGTGGAGTTCCTGCCGTTGCGCGCATCGGACGCTCCACCCAATACACGGGTGCGCTCGTACACTTTCTGCTTCTCTGCACCGTTAATAAGAATAGACGGCAAATCGAACGACTGCTCTCCCGCCAGCAAGAAAGGTGTCAGCGTAAGCGATTCGTCCGAAGGCATCTGCAAACCTTCATAGTTGACTTCCATCTGTATATGCAACTGACTGCCCGAAAGGGAAAAGCTCCGGCGGGTTATCTGTATCTGCCCCATATAAGCCTCTTGACTGCATAACGTGAGCAAGGGCAACAACAGCAGCAATACGCTGCAAAATGTTTTTCGTTTCATCTATTCAATTATTAATCGTGACTTACGTTTTTACTTAATCATATATACCACGGACACGGCAGCCTTTGTAGGGCCGAAGTATCCCCTGCCTTTCGTACCGCGCTGCCTGCTGCCGCAATGACCGCAACGGTAACGGTCGCTGCGAAGAAAAGCCGCCCCCGCACCCAGACTTGCTTCCACGCCCCAATGCGGAGAAAGCACCCAATGGTAACCATACGAAATGCCTGCGCCCAAAAGCCAGCCTTCGTAACGTGCCTCGCGCGCGCCCTTCAGGATATTGAAAGGCAGATGCACACCGCCTACATTGAAACGCCCGCCCAAGGCATGGACTCCCAAAAAATGACCGGCAAAAGGAGTGCACAGCCAGCGGCGGGCTTCGGGTTGTAACAACCAGTGTTTCCAACGGCGACCGTCACGGGGGGCAAAAGGCTGGTAATGTGCCGCAATATCCAGTGTCCACCGGGGAGATACAAGAAATTCCACCCCTATATTGGGTGAAGCCAAAGCATCGGCAAGAAGATTGCTTTTCACAGCCATACGCTGCGCTGACGCATCGGAAACGGACAGAATGCCCAATGCTCCTATTATAATCGGTATATATAGTTTGTTACTCATTCGCTTCCGGCTTTATAAATCCTGCAACGCACCTTATACAGCATGACACGTAGCATCTGGTTAATAAAAGATATACCGTTACTTCATAAGTAACAGAGAAATACATAGCAATATTAATATTGTCATGTGGGAACACAAAAAGACATGATTATTTATGTATACATAACAGGGCGTTGTATACAGTGTGTCCGTTCATTTTTCAGTTTAAGAAAAGTGATGGGATGCTATGTGCCAAAATCTCCATAGTTAGAAAATATAAAAGCTGAGTTCCGGCTTCTCTCTCAATTTACATAGCAAAAAGTGAAAAAAGATAAGATTTTCTTTTGTTTTTTAAGTATTATGTATACTTTTGCAGGCATCTAAGATTCCATTACTTATGAAGTAACTAAGCTATATAGTATTGATTTTCAGTCACAATTTGTTTGTTTGCCTTATTGGCTATTTCTTAAATATATAATTTATTATTACCTTGTTGGCTTTTTCGATTTCATCATTATCGAACTGCTTCAGATAACCTTCCGTAGTAGTGATTGAAGCATGGCCCAACGCTTCTGAAATCACCTCCACAGCTATTCCGCAAGATTTTGCAATAGAGGCCCAAGTATGACGGGCGGTGTAGGAAGAGAGCCTCTTCCCCAGCCGGCAGACCCGCGAGAGCCGGTACAGTTGTAAATTGAGCATACGCAATGCCCGCTGATAATCCTTGTACGCTTCTTTACCGGAAAGACTGCCGTTCAGGATATTCAATAAGTAAGGCGAAGAGGGGTCGTTGCTGGCATAACGCCGTAGAAGTTTCATGGCTGCCGCATCAACGGCTATCGAAAGCGGCATCCCCGTCTTATGACGGCGGATAGTGAGATAACCGTTCCGTAAATCCACTTTACGTAAGTTTGCCAAATCGATGAAAGGGATGCCGTGAAAACGCAACATCAGCTCCAGACAGGCACGTGCCCAGCCGAGATTGCGTGAATCAGAGGATGCGGCAGGTTCGCTTTCGGATGAACGGTCCGCTTCCTCTTCCACAACATCTTCCAGCAACACCCGTTTTATTTCCCCTTTCTTCAATGCCCTCTGATGATTGGCATAACGCCCGGTAAACACATTCTTAAACTGCCGGAGGATATAGGGGGCCAATCCCATATCCACCGCCCGGTTATACACTGCACGAAGCATACGCATATACGTGGAAATCGTGTTCCACAGCAATGACTGCTTCAACAAATACTCCTGATAGCTTTGCAGCCAGCCGGGAGTCAAATCTTCCATGTGCAGGGAGTGTCCGCCATACTTCACTGCCGACTTCAATGCACAATGATACACATGGGCAGTACTGTAACGTCCCTGCCGTTCCATATCCGTAATTACGGATAGCATAAAATCATAAAATTCACTTTTGTCCATAGTTCTCTTTTTTTACATACTAATTAGTTTACCGACCCTCGGTCAACAACAAACCTTAGACAATGTTTCATTACATATATAGCCAATTACATATCTTTTATAATTATGATATAAACTATTAATTTGTCATACTTTTACACCCGAAGTATTAAAGGCTTTTTTTCCTCGGTGAGGAACAAGCCATCGGAGACCGGCAATGTATGCAAAATAACTACTATGGATAAGCCGAATAGAGAAGCAGGCTCGGTCACGATTACCGCTTATTTGTTTCGAGGTTATCATACTCTTCATCCGTTACCGGTTCGAGCCATTCATTGGAAGCACTTTCACCGGGAACCTCGAAAGCCAGATGAGCAAACCAACAGTCTGTAGCAGCTCCATGCCAGTGTTTGACGTTTGCCGGAATATGGATAACCGTGCCCGGTAGAATTTCCACGGCAGGTTTACCCTCTTCCTGATACCAGCCGCGTCCGGCTACGCCAATCAGCATTTGTCCGCCACCACTTTTGGCACGATGGATGTGCCAGTTATTGCGGCAACGAGGTTCAAACGTAACATTGGATATATTCACCTGCTCGCGCGAAATGGGAGCAAGGTAACTGTTGCCGGTGAAATACTTCGCGTATGCAGTGTTCGGTTCGCCGACAGGAAAAATCATTCCGCGCTGGAAAGCGGCTTTAGCATCTTCACCAACGGCATCTTCCGCCCATACGTCTTTTGCCAGATTGAACGCCGCCCATGCTTTCGGCCAACCGGCATAAAAACCGATGTGGGTAATGATTTCGGCAATCTCAGTACGGGTAATGCCGTTCTTCTTTGCCGACTGCAGATGAAATACGAGCGAATTGTCTGTAATACCCTGACTGATAAGTGAGGTAACGGTTACTAAACTACGGTCGCGCAGACCAAGCTTGTCGGTGCGGCTCCACACTTCTCCGAAAAGAACATCGTCGTTGAGCTCCGCGAATTTAGGGGCGAACTCTCCTAATTGGGTGCGCCCGGCTGTCTGTACTATTTTCTCCTGTGCCATAATATTGAAAGTTAAAATACTGAATACTGAAATTAAAAGAATCCTGTTCATAGTCATTCCATTTACCGTATGAAGTTAGTGATATTTCCGGTTGTTTTCCAATTGCAAAATTACCACGATTACGCAAACCGAATTGTATATGATTTACGGATATTTATACCCGAATCATTGATTCTGAAATTAGAGAGGTATGCAATTCAACATATCCGAACCGGGAATGACGAGAACAAATAAGGGAAGCAACCATCCTCAACAAAGCGAAAAGAGACGGAATGCCATAACAAGAACGTACCTTATTCAGACAGGCTTTTACTTTTTATTCTCCTCAGTATTTTAGGGAACTGCCAGAAAAACAGCAGCGTACAGCAAATGGCAGCCGTAGCATCGGATATGGCTTCTGCCGCATATACACCTGCTACTCCCATAAAATGCGGCAGTATCAACGCCAACGGTATCAGCAGGATTACCTTACGCAGCAATGCTATGAAAATGGATATTCTGGCCTGCCCCAACGCCACGAACATATTCTGACAGGCACGCTGTAAACCGAAAATCGTCATACCGCCCAAGAATACAGGCATCGTCCAGCGAACAGTTTCTATCAGCCTTGCATCGCTCGTAAAGGCGGATGCCACAATCGCAGGGAAGCAAATCATAAACAGCATCAGGACGAGATTGAAAGAAAACATTGTAATCAGCGCAATCCGGAAGCACTCCTTCACACGCTGCTTGTCGCCATGCCCGTAGTTATAGCTTGCCACCGGAACAAACCCCTGCGCAAACCCCGTCAGCGGCACGCTGGCAAACTGCATAGACGTTTGCAGGACGGTAAGCGCACTGACATAGATATCTCCGAATTCTTTCAGACTGCTGTTGAGCACAAACCCCACCAAGCTTTCCGTACTCGCCATGATAAAAGGCGATACGCCGAGCGCCAGCATGGAGAGCACGATACTCTTTTCCAACTTCATATACCGCCTTTCCAAAGGCAGGGAAGCGCGCCGTGAGAAAAGGAAGGACAGCACCCACACCGCACTGCAAGCCTGCGACAGCACCGTAGCCAACGCAGCGCCTTTCACTCCCATATCCAACCAGAATATGAATATAGGATCAAGAATAATATTCAACAAAGCCCCTATCAACACCGAACACATGGCAACCGCAGGGCGCCCCTGTGCATTGATGAAAGCATTCAGTCCGGTAGACACTTCCACAAACAGCGTCCCCAACAGATAAATGGAAAGATAGTCTTCCGCATAGCCCAGCGTATGCTCCGAAGCACCCGTAAAAAGCAGGATAGGCTCCATAAAGGTATAGGCTATGAACGAAGTGAGCAAAGTGAAAAGAATCAACAGAGTAAAGCCATTGCCAAGTATCTTTCCGGCACGGCGACGGTTGCCCTGTCCGAGGGCAATGGCAGCCAACGGAGCACCGCCACCACCCACAATGGCGGAGAAAGAAGAAATCAGCACAACGAGCGAGATGGTCACTCCCACTCCCGCCAGCGCATCGGTTCCGATGCCCGGTATGTGTCCGATGTAAATACGGTCTACAATGCTGTAAAGCAGATTGACAAACTGTGCTGCCACCGCAGGCAGCGCCATCTTGAAAACCAAAGGCAGCATACGCTCCGTGCCCAGGCGTTCTTCGTACTTATTAGTCATGATTGGCAGAGTTTACTCTTATTCTCTTAGATTCTGTTGTTACGGAAAAGTGCTTATTTCCGGCTGACGATTGTACCCGTAGCCTGATTGGTAGGCATTACCAGCACCTCAGCCACTTGTATATGCTCGGGTACGGCAGCGGCAAAGTACACCACTTCGGCAATGTCGTCGCCTGTAAGCGGACGGATGCCCTTGTACACATTATCGGCAGCCGCCTTGTCGCCACGGAAACGCACTACGGAAAAATTCGTCTCCACCAAACCGGGCTTGATGTTGGTCACCCGTACGGGAGTATCCACAAGGTCGATGCGCAAGCCGTCTGACAACGCCTTTACGGCAGCCTTGCTGGCACAATACACACTACCGCCCGGATAGGCATAATCGCCTGCAATGGAACCCATATTGATGACATGGCCGCGTCCGCGTTCCACCATTCCGGGAACCACCAGACGGGTCATGGCAAGCAATGCTTTGATATTGGTATCAAGCACGATGTCCCATTCGTCCGGATTGCCTTCGTGTTCCTTGTCTACGCCGATTACCAGTCCGGCATTATTAATGAGGATATCTATCGCTTTCCATTCTTCGGGAAGCGAGTCAAGAGCCGCTTTCGCAGCCCCGCGGTCGCGTACGTCGAAAGGCAGCAGACAGACATCCGCGCGATATTCCGTTTCCAGTTCGCGCTTTACGGCAGTCAGCTTCTCTACATTCCGTCCGTTGAGAATCAGGCGGTAACCATTCATGGCAAACTTACGTGCACAGCCCTCTCCTATACCCGAAGAAGCACCTGTGATGAGTACTGTTTTCTTTTCCATTTCTTACGAAGACTTTAATGTTACGGACTGCAAAGTTAGGACTTATTTGCGAGTATCGGTCAATTACCCGCAATTTATAACTCATAACCCTGTTTTGGGTTGTTCGATTTTTCTTTTCCCAAGTATTTCCTTCCATTTCTTTTGCGAGTTCTTTGGAGGCGTTTTATGAGAACAAAGCAGGTGTGTGGCGAATAAAAAGAGAAAACATCCGCCTCCAAAGAACTCGCAAAAGAATGCTGAACAATTTTTAAACAAACTCTAAAGTTTTCAAGAAAATATGTACCTTTGCGCCACTTTTTTTTTATGACTGACTATATCAGGTAGAGATTTGTTTAATTAGTTTGGATAAAGTAAGAAACGCTTATGCAAAAGTCCGACTGCATCATCGGTGTAGAGCACGTATCGAAATTTTTCGGAGACAAAGCCGTACTGAATGATGTGAATTTGTCTGTCCGCAAGGGCGAGTTTGTAACGATATTGGGACCGTCCGGTTGCGGAAAGACGACACTGCTGCGTCTGATTGCGGGCTTCCAGACAGCTTCGGAAGGAGTGATTACCATTGCAGGAAAAGACATCACGCAGACACCACCCCACCGCCGCCCGGTGAATACGGTATTCCAGAAGTACGCCCTGTTTCCCCACCTCAACGTATTCAATAATATTGCTTTCGGCCTCAAGCTGAAGAAGCTCCCCGCCGCCACTATCGAAAAGAAAGTGAAGCAGGCACTCCGCATGGTGGGCATGACCGACTATGAAGACCGCGATGTAGACTCCCTTTCCGGCGGACAGCAACAGCGCGTTGCCATAGCCCGTGCCATCGTCAACGAACCCGAAGTGCTGCTCCTCGACGAGCCCCTTGCCGCCCTCGACCTGAAAATGCGCAAGGACATGCAGATGGAACTCAAAGAGATGCACCAGAAGCTGGGCATCACCTTCATATACGTCACCCACGACCAGGAAGAAGCCCTCACCCTGAGCGACACCATCGTCGTGATGAGCGAAGGCAGGATACAGCAAATCGGCACTCCGACAGACATCTACAACGAGCCTATCAACTCTTTCGTAGCCGACTTCATCGGCGAGAGCAACATACTGAACGGTGTCATGGTGCACGACCGGCTCGTCCGCTTCTGCGAACACGAGTTCGACTGCGTGGATACCGGTTTCGGCGACCGTACACAGGTGGACGTCGTAATCCGTCCGGAGGACATCTACATCTTCGAACCCTCGGATGCGGCGCAACTCACGGGAACCGTAACAAGCTCCATCTTCAAAGGCGTGCACTACGAAATGCTGGTACAGACCCGCGAGGGCTACGAGCTGATGGTACAGGATTACCACTGCTTCGAGGCAGGCCGCGAAGTGGGTCTGCTGGTAAAACCTTTCGACATCCACGTAATGAAGAAAGAACGCACCTGCAACACTTTCGAGGGCAAGCTCCTGGACGAAACGCACGTGGAATTCCTGGGTTGCAGCTTCGAATGCAGTCCGGTGCAAGACATCGGTTCCGAAACGCCCGTAACGGTGGAAGTGGACTTCCAAAACGTCATCCTGGAGGATAACGAAGAAGACGGACGACTGACGGGCGAAGTGAAATTCATCCTCTACAAAGGAAACCATTATCACCTCACCGTGTTTACCGACTGGGACGAGGACATCTTCGTAGACACCAACGACGTTTGGGACGACGGAGACCGCGTGGGCATACGGATAGCGCCCGAAAACATCAGAGTGATAAAACGATAAGATATCATCCCGTCATCTTACCGTCCATAATCCTAATATAATAAAGCAATACTTGATTAAATAGAGTAGCGCTTGATAAGATATAATAGAGTAATGTTTGATAAATTATCCCATTTCTTCCTGCGGCGACGCAACTGGACACTGCCCTACGCACTGTTCCTGCTGATATTTGCGATAGTGCCGCTACTGCTGATTGTGCTGTACGCCTTTACGGATGCCGACGGAGCTTTCACCTTTGCCAACTTCCGCAAGTTCATGATGCACCCGGAGGCGATGAACACCTTCATCTACTCCATCGGCATCGCCCTCATCACCACGCTGACCTGCTTGTTGCTGGGTTATCCGGCGGCATACATCCTCAGCCAGAAGCAGTTCAACACTTCGCAAACCATGGTGGTGCTGTTCATCCTGCCCATGTGGGTGAACATACTGATACGCACACTCGCCACAGTGGCGCTGTTCGACTTTCTGAACCTGCCTTTGGGCGAAGGCGCACTCGTGTTCGGCATGGTTTACAACTTCCTGCCGTTCATGATATACCCCATCTACAACACTCTGCAGAAAATGGACCGCAGCCTCATAGAAGCCGCCCAAGACCTCGGAGCCAACCCCTTGCAGGTATTCGGCAAAGTAATCCTGCCCCTCTCCATGCCGGGCATCATGAGCGGCATCGTAATGGTGTTCATGCCCACGGTGAGCACCTTTGCCATAGCCGAACTGCTGACGATGAACAACATCAAGCTCTTCGGAACAACCGTGCAGGAGAACATATACAACGGAATGTGGAACTACGGTGCAGCCCTGTCGCTCATCATGCTATTGCTGATAGGCGTCACCATCCTTTTTACGAATGAAGAGGACGGCGCATCCAATGAAAGCGGAGGTGTGATATGATGACGCGTATTCTTGCCAAAGGCTATCTGTGGCTGCTGCTTGCGCTGCTGTACTCGCCTATCCTTATCATCATGGTATTCTCCTTCACCGAAGCCAAAGTGCTGGGCAACTGGACGGGATTCTCCACCAAGCTGTACAGCTCCCTCTTCACGGGCGGCATGCACCACTCGCTGACGAGCGCCATCTGGAACACCTTTGCCATTGCCATGCTGGCAGCCACCGCCAGTACGGCGTTGGGCAGCATTGCGGCCATCGGTATCTTCAACCTGCGCACACGCACGCGCCGGGTGATGAACTTCGCCAATGCCATTCCGATGATGAATGCGGACATCATTACGGGCGTGTCGCTGTTCCTGCTGTTCGTCAGTTGCGGTATCTCGCAGGGATTCACAACCGTGGTACTGGCGCACATCACATTCTGCACCCCTTACGTAGTGCTGAGCGTAATGCCCCGCCTGAAGAAGATGAACCAGAATGTGTACGAAGCCGCCCTCGACCTCGGCGCCACTCCCTTTCAGGCATTGCGCAAGGTAATTCTTCCGGAGATACTTCCGGGTATGATAAGCGGCTTCATCCTTGCCTTTACGCTCTCTATCGACGACTTCGCAGTAACCATATTCACCATTGGAAACGAAGGACTGGAAACGCTCTCCACCTACATCTACGCCGATGCGCGCAAAGGCGGACTGACACCGGAGCTGCGTCCTCTGTCCACCCTTATTTTCATTACGGTGCTGGTGCTGCTGATTGTCATCAACAAGCGTGCGGAACGTGCACGGAAGAATTAAGTCCGCCTGCGTCTCGCGAGCTAAGAGTATTCGTCCCGCAGCACGGAGAGATTCATCCCGTAAGCCGAAAAGCGAAAGCATAGTCAAGATAAACCTGCTGAATAAAAAAATGAAAAGATTAACAGACATATTCCTTCTCCTTTGCCTCGTCCTCGCAGCCGTCTCGTGCAAGGATTCGGGCGAAGAGCGCAGCCACGTACTGAAAGTCTACAACTGGGCCGACTACATCGACGAAGATGTACTGGCCGAATTTCCCGCCTGGTACAAACAGCAGACGGGCGAGGACATCCGCCTTATCTACCAGGTGTTCGACATCAACGAAATCATGCTCACCAAGATAGAGCGCGGCCACGAGGATTTCGACGTGGTATGCCCCTCGGAGTATATCATCGAGCGGATGCTGAAGAAAGACCTTCTCCTGCCCATCGACCGCAACTTCGGCAAGACCCCGGACTATCTGCCCAACATCTCCCCCTACATCCGCCGGGAACTGAACAAGACCAGCCAGCCGGGACGCACCACCACCGACTATGCCGTACCCTATATGTGGGGCACAGCCGGCATCCTCTACAACCGCAACTTCATCACCCCCGACGAAGCCGGCAGTTGGCACTGTCTCTGGAACTCCAAAAACAAAGGCAAAATCCTGATGAAAGACAGTTACCGCGATGCCTACGGAACCGCCATCATCTACGCCCATGCCCGCCAGCTTGCCGACAGTACCGTTACCGTGGAGCAACTGATGAACGATAACTCTCCCGAAGCCATAGCCCTTGCCGAGAAGTATCTGAAAGCCATGAAGCCCAACATCGCAGGCTGGGAAGCCGACTTCGGCAAGGAGATGATGACCAAGAACAAGACCTGGCTCAACCTCACCTGGAGCGGCGACGCCGTATGGGCCATCGAAGAAGCCGAAGCTGTGGGCGTGGACCTTGCCTACGAAGTGCCGCGCGAAGGCAGCAACATCTGGTATGACGGCTGGGTAATCCCCAAATATGCAGGCAATCCCAAAGCTGCCGCTTACTTCATCAACTACCTTTGCCGGCCCGACATCGCCCTGCGCAATATGGACGCCATAGGCTACGTCAGCGCCGTTGCCACCCCCGAAATCATGGAAGCCAAACGGGACACCGCCATCGCGACACGTTCCGACCTCAGCTATTTCTTCGGTGAAGGTACGGGTGCGGACAGCCTGCAGATAAACCCCGTGCAATATCCCGACAGGAAAGTGGTGGAACGCTGCGCCATGATACGCGACTTCGGCAACCGCACCGAACTCGTACTCGAAATGTGGAGCCGTGTGAAAGGCGACAACCTCAACACGGGCATCGTACTGCTGATATTCTCCGTATTCGGAGTATTGTTCGTCTGGCTGGTATACGGCAAGATACGCAAATACCGACAGAAACAACGCCGCCACCGAAGACGGAGAAGAAGATGATTAAAAAATCCCGCGTATAGGATTTTTAATTTATAATGCTTAATTTTGGCCTTCGATAAATTCAAAAGCACAACGCTGGGATTATAATTCATAAATCTTAAATCATAAATCTAAAAATGCTTACTCAAATTATCAACGGACGCATATTCACCCCGCAAGGCTGGCTGAATGAAGGTTCCGTCCTGATGCGCGACGGAAAAATACTCGAAGTGACCAACTGTGACCTCGCCCTCATCGGCGCACGCCTCATCGATGCCAAAGGCATGTATATCGTGCCCGGCTTTGTGTGTATGCACGCGCATGGCGGTGGCGGCCACGACTTCACCGAATGTACCGAAGAAGCGTTTCGCAGCATCATCAATGCACACCTCGGTCATGGCGCTACGAGTTTCTACCCTACCATTTCCTCATCTCCGTTCGAAAAGCTGCACCAGGCAGCCCAAGTGTGCGAAAAGCTTATGGCAGATCCCGGAAGCCCCGTACTGGGATTGCACATTGAAGGTCCCTATCTCAACAAGAAAATGGCAGGCGAACAGTTTGCCGACCAGGTGAAGGAGATTGACGGACAGGAATACCGCGAGTTGGTGGAAAGCACCCATTGCATCCGCCGCTGGGACGCCTCTCCCGAACTGCCCGGAGCACTGGAGTTTGCAAGCTACCTGCGCGAAAAAGGCATACTGGCAGCCGTATCGCACACCGAAGCCGAATACGACGGCATCTGTGCCGCCTACGAAGCCGGATTTACCCATGCCGCCCACTTCTACAACGCCATGCCCGGCTTCCATAAACGCCGCGAGTACAAGTACGAAGGCACTGTGGAAAGTGTCTACCTGACCGACGGCATGACCATCGAACTCATTGCCGACGGCATCCACCTGCCGTCCACCATCCTGAAACTGGCATACAAGTTGAAAGGTGTAGAGCACACCTGCCTCGTAACGGACGCCCTCTCCTGCGCCGCCACCGAAGGCAAGGAAATCAACGACCCGCGCTACATCATCGAAGACGGCGTGTGCAAACTTGCCGACCGCTCCTCATTGGCAGGCAGTATCGCCACCATGGACGTGCTGGTGCGTACTATGGTCAAGGCGGGTATCCCGTTGGGCGACGCCCTGCGCATGGCTTCCGAAACCCCGGCACGCATCATGGGCGTGTACGACCGCAAAGGTTCCCTGCAAAAGGACAAGGACGCCGACATCCTCATCATGGACAAGGAACTGAACATACGCGCCGTGTGGCAGGCAGGAAAGCTGGTGCAAGAAAACTTCCTGAATTACAAGTAACGTATAAGACCGGCCGTTTTCTCTTTATTAAAAGGAAAATTCTCTAAAAAAACTGCAATGGTAAACTTTTTAATGCCAACAAATGTATTATATACATAAATTTGCATTAGTAAAACTTGAACCAATTAAAAAATAAAAGGTATGAAAAAGATGAAAATGACAGCATTCCTGCTGAGCGGTGCCATACTACTGGGTAGTTGCGGTACAATGAACAATACGACGAAAGGCGGCATTATCGGCGGTGGCTCAGGCGCTGCGGCAGGAGCCATTATCGGCGGACTGTTCGGCAAGGGTAAAGGTGCTGCTATCGGTGCGGCAGTAGGCGCAGCGGTAGGTACGGGCGCAGGTGTGGCTATCGGTCATAAGATGGATAAAAAGGCTGCCGAAGCTGCCAAGATTGAAGGCGCACAGGTGGAAATGGTGAAAGATGCCAATAATCTGGATGCCGTCAAGGTGACGTTCGACTCCGGTATTCTGTTTGCTTTTAACTCCTCTACGCTGAGCAACGATGCGAAAGCTTCCTTGCGCGACCTCGCCAAGATTCTGAAGGAAGACACAACTACGGACATCGCCATCATAGGCCATACGGACAAGGTCGGTACGTACGAAGCCAACATGAAGGTGTCCAAGAACCGTGCCTATGCCGTAGAGAATTATCTGCAGGATTGCGGCGTATCTCCCTCTCAGTTCAAGCAAGTGGAAGGTGTGGGCTACAATGAATACGACGAAAGCCTGTCGGCAAGCGAAAATCGCCGTGTGGTAATATTTATGTATGCCAGCGAGCAGATGATTAAGAATGCGGAAGCGGGAAAATAACAATCCGGTTTTCGGACATAAGAACAAAAGAACAAAAAAAAACACAGAAGAATGCCGGTAGTGATGCGGCATCACAGAATCTGTTCTTTCGTTCTTATGTCCGAAAAATTCCGTTATCTGAAAAACTCCGTAAACTCTCTTTGTGTCCCCTGCGGTGAAGCAAATTTCCAATCATCATTCCCATGAAATTCTCCAAACCCTTACGGATTATCCGCAATCTGTTGTTCTTCTTCTTTATATCCACTGCTGTAACGGTAGTGGTTTATAGTTTTATGCCGGTATATGTCACGCCTCTGATGGTTATCCGAAGCGTGCAACAGATATTTAAAGGAGAAAGCCCCGCATGGCATCACGAGTGGATACCGTTCAATGAAATCTCCCCTCACCTGCCTATGGCTGTCATTGCGTCGGAAGATAACCGGTTTGCCACACACAACGGCTTCGACTTTATCGAAATACGGAAAGCCATGAAAGAGAACGAAAAACGCAAACGGAAACGCGGTGCAAGCACCATCAGCCAGCAGACAGCGAAGAATGTATTTCTGTGGCCGCAATCCTCATGGCTCCGCAAGGGCTTTGAAGTTTACTTCACGTGGATGATAGAACTGTTCTGGTCCAAAAAGCGGATTATGACGGTCTATCTCAACTCCATAGAAATGGGCAAAGGCATTTACGGGGCGCAAGCCGCAGCCCGGTATAAATTCCATACCACCGCCGCCAAGCTCACTGCCGGACAATGCGCGCTGATTGCAGCCACTCTGCCCAACCCTCTACGCTTCGACTCTGCAAACCCCTCAAGTTATATCCGGAAAAGGCAGGGACAGATACTGCGGCTAATGAAACTTGTACCGAAATTTCCACCGGAAAAACCTTACGCATCTAAACAGAGAAAGAAATAAACGGCTTTTCCCTATGTAAGAAAAAGGAATATGCACTACATTTGCACAAAAGCACATAAATAATAGAATACATAAGGCAGAAAAATCTGCCAGACAAAAGAGATTACAGAGTCCGGAATATCCGGAACCATAAGAGAAAACTCCTCACGTTTGCAACCCAAACGTGAGGAGTTTTCTCTTATATCCCCCGGCATTTTCAAAGAAACTCCAGGGAAACCGGGAGCAAATCCCCGGAGTTATAAAATCAATAGGCGTGTCCTTTTTCATCCTGCATCTCTTCGGCATCTATCTTCTTCCTGTCGATGCTGCGCCATGCGTAGAAAATGTAGGCAAGCACAAAAGGAACCAGGACAGACACGTAGGCCATTACCCGCAACGTAAACTGGCTGGAACAACTGTTTGCCAGCGTAAGCGAACTTTGCAGGTCGGCGGTAGAGGGATAATAGGCAGTATTGTTATAACCCGCCACCAGCAGCAGCGCCAATACCGTGAGCACAGTGCCTGCGCCTGCAAACCATATACCCTTGTCGAAAGACGGTTTCCACACCGTGCGGACAATTCCCCAAAGCACGGCAAGCACACCGATAAGGAATACGAGCAGCACCACGGGCATTTCGATAAAGTTTGTCAGATACTTATAGGGTTCCATAAATACCTCTCCGGTTTCCGGATTTACCGCGTAGCCTTCGGCAAGCAGCGTACGGATAACGAATGCAAGGAAGAACACCAGAAACAGACCCGTATTGCCCCACAGCGCACGACGGCAACGTTTCACCAAATCCGCATCGCCGATATTGTTAATGAAGTAAAGCGCACCGAGAATACGCGCCAGGAAGAACACAGCCAGTCCCAACACTACATTCCACGGATTGAGCAACGCATCCAGCCCGTGCCCCGCATTGGCCCAACTGCTGATAACCGGCATCACCGTATCGGCAATATTACCTTTGTTGATATAGAACTCCGAACCCGTGAAGAACGTTGCCACCGCACCGCCCAGCAGCACCGGCCCTACCACTCCGTTTATAACCAGAAAAGCGCGATACGTCGTCTTGCCCAACAGATTGCCCGCTTTCGACTGAAACTCGTAGCTTACAGCCTGCAACACGAAAGTAAACAAGATAATCATCCACAGCCAGTACGCACCGCCGAAGCTCGTACTGTAGAACAACGGGAACGATGCAAAGAACGCACCGCCGAACGTTACGAGCGTAGTAAACGTAAACTCCCACTTGCGCCCCGTAGAGTTTATTATCATCTTGCGCTGCTCTTCCGTCTTGCCCAGACAGAATATCAGCGAGTTACCGCCCTGCACAAACAGCAGGAATACAAGGATGGCTCCCAACAGGGATACTATAAACCACCAATAATGTTGAAGAAATATATAGGTATTCATGTAATGAGTAATGAGTAATGAGTTATGAGTTATAAGTTATGATTGATGAGAAAGTTCTTTTTCCGGTCCTTTCCGTATGGCTTTCAGCATAATGCCTACTTCGGCAATCAGCATAACGGTGAACAGTACAAGGAAAATGAAGAATGTGGTCTGCACGGAGCCGACATCCAGTTTGGAAATGGCGGCACTTGTGGGCAACATATCCTGAATGGCCCACGGCTGACGTCCGCATTCGGCAACCACCCAACCGGCCTGCCCGGCAAGATAGCCCAGCGGAATGGTCAGCATTGCCACCCAATGCATCCAGCGCATCTGCGACAAATCCTTTTTGTAGGCAAGAACGAGAACCACGATGAAGAAGAGGATGAAGTACCCGCCCAGTATCACCATGACACGGAACATATAGAAAGTGAGCGGCACGTTGGGAACCAGTTCGTTCACATCCTTGATATAACCGTAACCGAAATACGCCACATTCTCTTTCAACACTTTGGCAGCCACCTGCGCCTCGGCATCGTTGCCCGCAGCTTTGGCGGCACGATAAGCGGAGAAAGCCCCGATAGCCGTCTTTCCCTTTTCAATCTTCTCCTGAGCGGAGAGCGCGGTTGTACCGTCTTTCAAGGGATAGCCGCCTTTCAGCAGGTCGTTGATGCCCGGAACGAAAGCCTTTGAATCGCGCTCGGCAAGCAATGAAAGGAACTTGGGAATCTCCATGCGGAAGAGGAAAGCATCCTTACCGTCATCGGCCGTCTTCTTATCGGGATTGAGAATGCCGAAAGCCACCAGTCCGGCTCCTTCCTGCCCCTGATAGTAACCCTCCATGGCAGCGAGCTTCATGGGTTGTTTCTGTGCCACCTGATAACCGGAACCGTCTCCCGTCCACGCGGAAAGCACAGCGGCGCACAGTCCTACCCAGGCAGCTATCTTTATGCTTGCCAAAGCAAACTTCTTCTCACGGTTTTTCCACAGATACCAGCAACTCACACCTACCACGAACACCGCAGCCAGCACCCAGCCGGACAGCACGCTGTGGAAGAACTTATTGACAGCCATCGGCGAAGTGGCCACCGCCCAGAAGTCAACCATCTCGTTACGGGCGGTATCGGGATTGAACTCCATACCTACCGGATTCTGCATCCAGGCATTCGCCACCAGAATCCACCAGGCGGAGATAGTAGCACCAAGTCCCGTAAGCCAGGTAGAAGCCAGGTGGAAACGTTTGCTTACCTTGTCCCAACCGAAGAACATCACAGCAATGAACGTGGCTTCCATAAAGAATGCCAGAATACCTTCGATAGCAAGCGGCGCACCGAAGATGTCGCCCACGAACCAACTGTAATTACTCCAGTTCGTACCGAATTCAAACTCCAGAATCAGTCCCGTTGCCACACCTATGGCAAAATTGATGCCGAAGAGTTTCATCCAGAACTTGGCAGTATGTTTCCAGAACTTGTCACCCGTACGGTAGTACACCGTTTCCATGATGCCCATAATTACCGCCAATCCTAAAGTAAGCGGCACAAAAATCCAGTGATAGATAGCGGTCAAGGCAAATTGCGCTCTCGACCAATCAATCAGAGAAGTGTCAATGTTTTCAAGCATGAGAATAAATATTAAGTATGAAATTAAAGTATAAAATATAAAGTATAAGGTATAAATAAGGAAAAGGAATACCTCACTCCCCCCCTTTAATCGCTAATCACTAACCGCTTATCACTATCTCCTATCTTCCCGCCCGCATAATCAGTTCACTGCTGACGTAATCTTCTTTATCGCCTTCTCCGGCAGCTTCATTCAGATAGTTCGGAAAGAAGAAAAGACGAAGAATAAAAAACATGATAAACAATTTGATTGCAATTATCAGCCACAAGGTACGCCCCAATGTCATGCTTCGGAAGCCATCGACATAGAATTGCCAGATACTGGTAACAAGGTTTTTCATAAAGTTCAAATTATAATCATTACAAATATAAAATACTTTTATATAAATAACAAATAAAAAACTGAAAAGTTATAGCCAGCTTGATTTTTGTCCGGTATTCTATAAAGAAGTTCTTTGGGAAGATATCTACGGTCTTTACGGGATCAAAACTGAAATTCGCTTACTATTGGTTTCTATTAGGCACGGATTTCACGGATTTTCACGATAAAAAAAGAATAAAGAAAACCTGTGTTTTCCGTGAAATCCGTGCCTAATAGAAATCAGCAAGTGTATTTTGACACCTCATAAAAACAGCAAAGCAAACTCTTAATTATCGGCAGGAAAAAGTAATCCGTCGGCACAATCCCGGCAATGGTCTATTGTTTTTGCCGTTTCAAGAGGCTGCGCATACTTTTGCAATGGTAAAACCATAGAAACAAGGTAATATGATAAATGTAAAAAGATTGACCGTAATATCGCTCTGTGCGGCAAGTACCTGTGTCGGCAACGCAATGCCGCAAACGCAGGAAACCGCTATCGGTACGCAACAGCAGGACAGCACGCAGACGCTTCCCGCACAATGGAACCTGCAAGCCTGCATCGACTATGCTTTGCAGCAAAACATCACGATACGCAAGAACCGTCTCAACGCCGAGAGCGCCGAAGTGGACGTAAAGACCGCCAAGGCAGCCCTCTTTCCCAGCCTCACGGCATCCGTAAGCCAACGTATCGTAAACCGGCCCAACAGCCAGACCAATACGATAATAGACGGCGACAACATCACCAGCAGCCAAAGCAAGACCAGCTACAACGGCAGCTATGGTATCGATGCCAACTGGACGCTTTACAACGGCAGCAAACGGCTGAATACCTTGAAACAGCAGCGGATGAACAACCGCATTGCCGAACTGAGCGTGGCGGAGAGCGAGAACACCATCGAAGAGAGCATTACGCAGATTTACGTACAGATTCTCTATGCAGCCGAAGCCGTCAAGGTAAATGAAGCAACCCTCGACGTCAGCCGGGCGGAATGCGAACGGGCACGCGCCCTGCTTGCAGCGGGAAGCATCGCCAGGAGCGACCTCGCCCAACTGGAAGCGCAGGTCAGCACCGACAAATATCAATTGGTAACGGCACAAGCTACCCTGCAAGATTACAAACTGCAACTGAAACAACTCCTCGAACTGGACGGCGAAAAGGAGATGACGCTTTACATCCCCACACTCGGCGATGAGAATGTATTGTCGCCGCTACCCTCAAAGACCGATGTCTACCGCTCCGCCCTCACCCTGCGCCCGGAAATCGAAGCAGGCCGACTGAATGTCAAAGCCTCGGAACTCAACATCAATATCGCCCGCTCCGGTTACATCCCCACCATCAGCCTCAGTGCAGGCATAGGGAGCACGAACACCAACGGCAACGACTTCACCTTCGGCGAACAAATCAAGCAGAACTGGAACAACTCCTTGGGAGTAACCGTAAGTGTACCCATCTTCAACAACCGGCAGACCAAGAGCGCCGTACAGAAAGCCAAGATACAGAAGCAGAACAGCGAACTGGACTTGCTGGACAATCAGAAAAACCTGTACAAGACCATCGAAGGGTTATGGCTGGATGCCAACAGCGCACAGCAACGCTACGTTGCCGCCATAGAGAAGCTGCGAAGCACACAGACCAGCTACGACCTCATCCAAGAGCAATTCAACCTCGGCATGAAGAATACCGTGGAACTGCTGACCGAGAAAAACAACCTGCTCAACGCGCAACAGGAAACCCTGCAAGCCAAATACATGGCAATACTGAACACGCAACTGCTGAAATTCTACCAGGGAGAACAGATTACGCTTTGACCTATTCAATATAATAACCCCCATACGCAACTATCTCTTGCGGTATAGACCAACGCTACTTAAAACCCAATAATGATATACAGAATATGAACAAGAAAAAGATTATCCTTATCGCCGTAGCCGTTGTGGCGGTAGCCGGCATAAGCATCCGGCTTTTCGGCGGCTCCACGGCCAAACATAAAGTGACCTACGAGACAGCCACCGTAATCAAAGGCGAGATATCGGAATCCATAACCGCCACCGGCACCATCGAACCGGTGACGGAAGTGGAAGTCGGCACGCAGGTAAGCGGCATCATCGACAAGATATATGCCGACTACAATTCCGTAGTTACCAAAGGCCAACTCATAGCCGAAATGGACCGTGTGACCCTGCAAAGCGAAGTGGCATCCCAACGCGCCGCCTACAACGGTGCGAAAGCCGAATACGAATATCAGCGGAAGAACTACGAACGCAACCGGAAACTGCACGAAAAGCAGCTTATCAGCGATACCGACTACGAACAGTCCGTCTACAATTACGAGAAAGCGAAAAGCAGCTACGAAAGCAGTCAGGCATCGCTGGCAAAGGCGGAGCGCAACCTGTCGTACGCCACCATCACTTCGCCCATCGACGGCGTGGTCATCAACCGTGCGGTAGAGGAAGGGCAAACGGTGGCATCCGGTTTCGAGACTCCTACCCTGTTCACCATCGCTGCCGACCTGACGCAGATGCAGGTTGTGGCCGACGTGGATGAAGCCGACATAGGCGGCGTGAAAGACGGGCAACGCGTGACGTTTAGCGTAGACGCCTATCCCAATGACACGTTTGAGGGCGTAGTAACACAAATCCGCTTGGGAGAGGACAGCTCTACAAGTTCCGGCAGCAGCGGCACATCCGGTACGGTCGTCACCTACGAAGTTGTCATATCCGCTCCCAACCCCGACCTGAAACTGAAACCGCGCCTGACGGCCAACGTCACGATTTACACACTCGACCGCAAGAATGTGCTTTCCGTTCCGGCACGTGCGCTCCGTTTCACACCCGAAAAGCCGCTTATCGGCGAGAATGACATTGTGAAAGATTGCGAAAGCGAACACAAACTCTGGACACGCGAGGGCAATACATTCATCGCGCATCCGGTAACGGTAGGTATCTCCAACGGTGTGAATACGGAGATTGTAAGCGGCATCGATGAAGGTGCGACAGTAGTGACCGAAGCCACCATAGGGCGCCTGCCGGGCGAAGGCCCAACGGCGGACATGCCGCAGGAACCAAGCGGTGAGAAAAGCCCGTTCATGCCGGGCCCTCCGGGAAGCAAGAAGAAAAACAACGGCCGATGAAACAGCGTACAGAGACTGAGTATAAAAGTACAGTACAAAGTAAACCATACATCATTAATCATGAGCAAAACCGTAATTGAACTTCAAAACATAAAGCGGAACTTCCAGGTGGGAGACGAAACGGTGCATGCACTGCGCGGCGTATCATTCTCTATCGGCGAGGGAGAGTTCGTCACCATCATGGGTACGTCCGGTTCGGGCAAATCAACGCTGTTGAACATACTCGGCTGCCTGGATACGCCCACCGTAGGAGAGTATCTGCTGGACGGCATCTCCGTACGCACCATGAGCAAGTCCCAGCGTGCCGTACTCCGCAACCATAAAATCGGCTTCGTGTTCCAGAACTATAACCTGCTGGCAAAAACCACAGCCGTGGAAAATGTGGAACTGCCGCTGATGTACAACTCGTCCGTATCGGCAGCCGAACGCCGGAAACGCGCCATTGAAGCGCTGAAAGCCGTAGGGCTGGGCGACCGGCTGGAGCACAAGTCCAACCAGATGTCCGGCGGACAGATGCAACGCGTAGCCATCGCCCGTGCATTGGTAAACAACCCTGCCGTAATCCTGGCGGACGAAGCCACCGGTAATCTGGATACCCGTACCTCATTCGAAATCCTGGTGCTCTTCCAGAAACTGCATGCCGAAGGACGCACCATCATTTTCGTAACGCACAATCCGGAAATAGCCCAATACAGCAGCCGCAACATCGTATTGCGCGACGGACAAGTGAAGGACGACAAGCCCAACCGAAACATTCTGAATGCCGCCGAAACACTGGCAGCACTGCCCAAGCAGGAGGATGACTGACGCAGTACGTAAATTACTTTATTGCAGGATGAAAAAAGAAAAACAATATCATAAAACTACAAATCAATGAATGGAACCAACCTTTTCAAAATAGCCTTTCGGGCACTTGCCAACAATAAACTGCGTGCCTTCCTCACGATGTTGGGCATCATCATCGGCGTGGCGTCCGTCATCACGATGCTCGCTATCGGACAGGGTTCAAAAAAAAGCATTCAGGCGCAAATCTCCGAAATGGGCTCGAATATGATAATGATTCATCCGGGAGCGGATATGCGCGGCGGCGTCCGCCAAGACCCCAGCGCCATGCAGACGCTGAAGCTCACCGACTACGAGGCATTGCGCAACGAAACGAACTTCCTGGCTGCCGTCAGCCCCAACGTATCCTCATCGGGACAGCTCATTGCAGGCAATAACAACTACCCCTCATCCGTAAGCGGCGTAGGCACGGACTACCTTGAAATCCGCCAGCTTACGGTGGAGAACGGCACGATGTTTACGGAAACCGACATACAGACTTCCGCCAAAGTATGTGTCATCGGCAAGACAATACAGGATAATCTTTTCCCCAACGGAGAAGACCCCGTAGGACGCATTATCCGCTTCAATCAAGTGCCTTTCCGCGTGACGGGCGTACTGAAAGCCAAAGGATACAACAGCATGGGCATGGACCAGGACGACGTTGTACTTGCCCCCTACACCACCGTAATGAAACGCCTGCTTGCACAGACCTATCTGCAAGGTATCTTCGCATCCGCACTCACCGAGGACATGACGGACAACGCCACCGAAGAAATCACCGGAATTCTGCGCCGGAACCATAAACTGAAGGACAGCGACGACGATGATTTCACCATACGCAGCCAGCAGGAGCTCAGCTCGATGCTGAACACCACCACCGACCTGATGACCACTCTCCTCGCCTGCATCGCCGGCATATCGCTGGTGGTAGGCGGCATCGGCATCATGAACATCATGTATGTATCCGTAACGGAGCGCACCCGCGAAATCGGTCTGCGCATGAGTGTGGGTGCCAGAGGAGTGGACATCCTGTCGCAATTCCTCATCGAGGCCATCCTCATCAGCATCACCGGCGGCCTCATCGGCGTCATCATCGGCTGCGGCGCAAGCTGGATTGTGAAGAGCGCAGCCCATTGGCCTATTTATATACAGACATGGAGCGTATTCCTCAGCTTTGCCGTCTGTACGGTGACAGGAGTGTTCTTCGGATGGTATCCTGCAAAGAAAGCAGCAGACTTAGACCCGATAGAAGCAATACGATACGAGTGATAATCGCTTATCGCTAAAAAAAACTATCTTTCCTCTATGAAAAGATAAAGATTACCCCTGTCTTTATGGCTCCTTTACTTAGTTTATGGTGTTAATGAGCATGAATGTATTGACCGTTCTATCAAGAGCAGTCAGATATACAATATAAAAAGTATCATTTTCCTCTTCAGGCTTTATTTCCTAACACTGGCATTCTAAGCCGCTTAAAGCATCAGTCAATTTGCAAAACGGAGTCTATGCTACCACAAAGATACTGGCCTTACAATAAGCGGTATATTATGAGTTGCCTTCTGCAATAGCTTCAGGCTTCTTATAATCATTGTATGGAACACCATCACTCAACACGTGCCAAATGACAACAAGCATTTTCCGCGCTATGGCCACTTTCACTTTCATGGCATTCTTCCTTCTGACGACAGTTTGTGTGTAACTGAAATTCGAGTAAAAACAGTTTTGTGTCCGGCTGGCTCCCCATGCGCATTCAATCATAGTCTTTCTGATGTACTTGTTACCATGTGTGATTCTTCGTGATTTGATTTTTCCTGCGCTTTCTTCATTCCGTGGTTTGAGCCCGCACCACGACACCAATGCAGCCGCTGTAATAAACATCTTCATGTCGGCCCCTAATTCAGAGAGTATGGAGGTTGCCGAGCGTTCCTTTACACCGGGTATCGTCTGAAGATTATCGAACTCCCTGGGGAACTCTTTCCTGCAGATTTCCGTCAGTTTTTCCTGGCACTCTTTCAGATGCTTGTCATCCATAAGGATTTCCTCCCGGTACTGGCGTATCAGGTCTATGTCCACTTCATTGACAACTCCTGTCAGAGCGGCTGTAATTACTTCTTTTCCGACACGGTTCACCGTCCGTCCATGGATGGCCTCCGTCAGCTTTTCCGCATTGACAATTCCTTCGGAAAGCAATTTCACCACATCTTTGTAGCTCTTACTGTCTGTAGAAGATACGTAGTTGCTGATACGGATATTGCAACGTTGAAGCAAGGCATCCAGTTTGGTCAGTTTATAGACCTTCTCCTTGTTCAAGTCAAAAATGCGTCGGTTATACTGACGCATGCGCTGCACTATCTCATCCGGC
>NZ_JBCODG010000005.1:0-9386 GCF_040928965.1 Bacteroides sp. 2201st1_D9_2201SCRN_220225
GACTACCGAGAACTTGCAGCGTATGGCCGAAATGGAGCAGAAGGAAGCCCGGCTGAAGGAGACTTTCTTCAGAAGGCTGAACCAGCGTATCGTTCAGGAGATAGAGAAGGGGAGCAATATCCTTCTTTCGGACGATGACTGGGAAGACATTGTGCAGAACGCGGACATTATTTTCGATAACTTCACCAGGCGGCTGCAACAACACTATCCTGCTTTGAATAAAGAGGATTTGCGCTACTGCTGTATGGTGAAGATGCAACTGTCCCAATTGGAAATGTCACAAATCATGCATCTGGAAAAAGATTCGGTAAAGAAGCGCCTGAAGCGTATTCGTATGGAGAAGATGAAAGCGGACAGCGGTGTGACGCTCGAGGAACTTTTGCGCCGGTTTTAGCGGTTGAAGCCGGACATGCGCGGGCGTTGCGGATGTATGAACCGGACGTACGGGCATAAAAAAAGGAGTACCGCTGTACTCCAACCTTTGTTAACCTTAAATCTAATACTATGAAAAACACAGTGCAAAGGTACGGACTTTCGGGAAATTTCCAAATAAAGCAAATAAAAAAGTGTGTTTTATAACATGTTTTAGCAAAAATGCCGGCTTTGTTAAGGCTTGCTAAGGATTGAAACCCTTTACATACGTATTTTCTAAAAAAGGATTATCTTTGTGACATTAATCAATGAACACAGAGATACGGTGGCACAGAGTTGCTTGTGCAGAGCGTCTGCTTCATGAAACCGGGAGTTCATACCGTTAAAACTCTGCGCCACCGTGCTTCTGTGTTCCGCAAAGATATACCTGTATGCACGAAGATATTGTCCTTACCCCGATGATGAAGCAGTTTCTTGAGTTGAAGGCAAAGCACCCCGATGCGGTCATGCTGTTTCGTTGCGGCGACTTCTATGAAACTTATTCCACCGATGCCGTCCTGGCTTCTGAAATATTAGGCATTACCTTGACTAAGCGCGCCAACGGCAAGGGAAAAACGATTGAAATGGCAGGCTTTCCCCACCATGCGCTCGATACGTATCTGCCCAAACTGATACGTGCGGGCAAGCGCGTAGCCATTTGCGACCAGTTGGAAGACCCGAAGCTCACCAAGAAACTGGTGAAACGCGGTATCACCGAATTGGTAACGCCGGGCGTATCCATTAACGACAATATACTGAATTACCGTGAAAACAACTTCCTCGCCGCCGTTCATTTCGGTAAAGGCGCCTGCGGGGTGGCGTTTCTGGATATCTCCACCGGTGAGTTCCTGACCGCCGAAGGCTCCTTTGACCATATAGACAAGCTGCTGAACAACTTCGCCCCGAAAGAGGTGCTGTTTGAACGTGGCCGCCGGGGAATGTTCGAAGGCAATTTCGGCAGCAAGTTCTTTACGTTCGAGCTGGACGACTGGGTGTTTACGGAAACCACCGCCCGCGAAAAACTGCTGAAACACTTTGAAGTGAAGAACCTGAAGGGGTTTGGCGTGGAGCATCTCAAAAACGGTATCATCGCTTCGGGGGCTATCTTGCAGTACCTCATTATGACGCAGCATACGCAGATAGGACATATCACCTCGCTGGCACGTATAGAGGAAGATAAGTACGTCCGTCTGGATAAGTTTACGGTGCGCAGCCTGGAGCTGATGGGCAGCATGAACGACGGCGGCAGCAGCTTGTTGGATGTGATAGATAAAACAATCAGCCCGATGGGAGCCCGCCTGCTGAAGCGTTGGATGGTATTCCCCCTGAAGGATGTGAAGCCCATTAACGGACGGCTGGACGTGGTGGAGTATTTCTTCCGGAAGCCTGAGTTCAAGGGAGTGATTGAAGAGCAGTTGCACTTGATAGGCGACCTGGAACGCATTATCTCCAAAGTAGCCGTAGGACGTGTTTCTCCCCGCGAGGTAGTCGCTCTGAAAGTGGCCCTGCAGGCTATCGAACCGATTAAGGAAGCCTGTATGGATGCCGATAATGCCAGTCTGAACCATATCGGCGGACAACTGGACATCTGCCGTTCCATCCGCGACCGCATCGAAAGGGAAATCAACAACGACCCGCCGTTGCTTGTCAATAAAGGCGGTGTGATAAAATCCGGCGTAAATGCCGAATTGGACGAGCTGCGCCGGATAGCCTATTCCGGCAAGGACTATCTTTTGCAGATACAGCAGCGGGAGAGTGAGCTTACGGGCATTCCCAGCCTGAAAATCGGCTATAACAATGTGTTCGGTTACTATATCGAAGTGCGCAACGTGCACAAGGATAAAGTGCCGCAGGAGTGGATTCGCAAGCAGACACTGGTCAATGCCGAGCGTTACATTACGCAGGAATTGAAAGAATATGAGGAAAAGATACTCGGCGCCGAGGACAAGATATTGGTGCTGGAAACACAGCTTTATGCAGAGCTGGTGCAGTCCTTGAGCGAGTTTATTCCTGCCATTCAGACCGATGCGAACCAGATAGCCCGGCTGGACTGCCTGCTGTCTTTTGCCACCGCAGCCCGCGAAAACAATTATATCCGTCCCGTAATTTCCGACGACGAGGTACTGGAGATACACCAGGGACGTCACCCGGTCATCGAGAAGCAGCTTCCGATAGGCGAGAAGTACGTAGCCAACGATGTGATGCTGGACAGCAGTACGCAGCAGATAATCATCATTACCGGTCCCAACATGGCGGGTAAGTCGGCATTGCTCCGTCAGACCGCCCTGATTACGCTTATGGCGCAAATCGGCTGTTTCGTTCCGGCGGAAAGCGCGCATATCGGTCTGGTGGACAAGATATTCACCCGTGTGGGAGCCAGCGACAACATCTCCGTGGGCGAGTCTACGTTTATGGTGGAGATGAACGAGGCGGCCGACATCCTGAATAACCTTTCTCCCCGCAGCCTGGTGCTTTTTGACGAGTTGGGGCGCGGCACTTCCACCTACGACGGCATCTCCATTGCCTGGGCCATTGTGGAGTATATCCACGAACATCCGCATGCCAAGGCGCGTACGCTCTTTGCCACGCACTACCATGAACTGAACGAAATGGAGAAATCCTTCAAGCGCATCAAGAACTATAATGTATCGGTGAAGGAAATCGACAATAAGGTCATTTTCCTGCGCAAACTGGAGCGCGGCGGCAGCGAGCATTCCTTCGGTATCCATGTAGCCAAAATGGCGGGTATGCCCAAAAGTATCGTGAAACGCGCCGGTGATATATTGAAACAGCTTGAAAAGGACAATCGCCAGCAAGGCATCGCGGCCAAGCCGATGGTTGAAGTGGGAGAGACGCGCGGCGGCATGCAGCTCAGTTTCTTCCAGCTCGACGACCCAGTGTTGTGCCAGATACGCGACGAGATACTGAACCTGGATGTGAACAACCTGACACCGCTCGAAGCGCTGAACAAGCTGAATGACATCAAGCGGATAGTCAAAGGAAAGTAACCTGCGACGTAAGTCGGGTTTCAAAGAATAAAACAAAAAATTTCTCCTGAGGGAACGGTTTGTTTCCCCGTGAGAAACTCTTTGTTTCACGTAGTGGAACAAGAAGTATCAAGGCATGGAACTTTCAGTTTCCTTAGGTGGAACTGTCGGTTTCATGCCTTGATATTTTTTTATTGTTGAGGAGTTCTTATTTTCCTGCCGTTTTCTTGCCGTGGAAACACATGAAGTACACTCCGATAAGTATGAACGGAATGCTGAGCCATTGCCCCATATTCAGCGTCATTGCGCTTTCAAAATCCACCTGATCCTCTTTCAGGAACTCGATGAAGAAGCGGAATACGAATATTTCAGTCAGGCAGAGGCCGAAGAAGAAACCGCGGTGGTAGGGTAGGGTAGCGCCGGTTTGCACTGCGGTGGACTTGGCTTTGGTGGTGCTGAAGTCCGTTTTGAGCTTGTTTTCCTGCTGCTTTTGTCCGCGCCTGTACAGGTAGACCATGCCCAGGAAGAAGATGAAGTAGGCGATTGCCTCGTAGAGCTGTGCCGGATGGCGGGGCAGCATATCCACCCGTTCAAAGACGAAAGCCCAGGGCACATCGGCCGGCTTGCCGATAATCTCGGAGTTCATCAGGTTGGCAAGACGGATGCAACAGGCGGTGACAGGTGTGGCTACGGCTATCATGTCCAGCACATCCATATAGTGCATCTTGGTTTTGCGGCAGTACATCCAGAGGGCGATAATCAGTCCCAGCGTACCGCCGTGACTGGCAAGCCCTTCGTAGCCGGTAAACTTCCAGCCGCCGTCCGGCAGGAACTTCACGGGAAGTATCATTTCCCAGAAGTGATTCAGGTAATAATCCGGCTGGTAGAACAGACAGTGCCCCAGTCTCGCTCCTACCAGGATGCCGAAGAAGCAGTAGAAGAACAGCGGTTCGAATGTCTTTTCGTCGATTTTCCGGTCGTGGTATTGGCGGTGTACTATTACGTAGGCAAGAGCGATGCCTACCACCCATAACAGGCCGTAATACCGGATTGGAAGGCTGCCGAAAAGGTTGAACAGTTCCGGGTTGGGATTCCAGTTGATAGAGAGGAGAGTCAGCATATTCATAAGCAATTTAAGTTAGTTTATATCTTTGTTTTCGTTCTTCGGAGCGTAGCGCAGAATCTGCTCTTTTTATGTATGTATTGCACGGAAGAGGTTCTGCGCTACGCTCCGGAAGACGGAAACTGTATAAGATGGTGAGGCAAAGGTATAAAATTATTTGAATTTCTCCGCTACCATTCTGTATGTAGGGATGTCGATATTCTGTTCTTCGGCTGCCGCAATCATGTCGAAAAGCAATCCCTGCACTTCGCTTTGGTGGCCGCGCGCCATGTCTTTTTGCATGGAAGCGGTGCTTTCGGGGGCAAGTTTGTCGATTACCTTGAGGTTGTACGCTACGATATCTTCCTCGAACCCGATGCCCAGTTTCCGTCCCAAGGCCGCGCTTTCTTGCGAAAGCCCGATGAAGGTGTCGCGTACTTTGCCGGGCTTCTGCACTTCGCCCATAGGCACGTCGTAGTAAGCTCCGGTAACGGCCATGGCCGAGATGAAAGACCATTTGACGAAGGTGTCGCGGTTGATGTCGGGAGATATGTCGGCCTTGATGCCGCTTTCCTGCAAATCCCGCTGTATGGCTGCCAATGTTTCACGGGAAACAATGGTGTCTTTGTGTGCCCCGTAAACCAACCGGAATATCTTGCCCATTTGCGTGATTTCGCCTTTGCCGGATACGAATCCTACGATGTAGATGCAGCCGTCCAGTACCGTGACGCCGGGAACCAGCCGCTGGATGCGCGGACCTGTGCCATAGACGTTCAGTATAGGGATTACTACCGTGTCCTTGTGTGCGGCGTGCCTGATTAATTCCGTAATGGAGTCTACGGAATAGCCTTTGACGCATACGAAAATAACGTCTGCCTTGTAAGCGTCCGCCGAAGAGGCGAGGGCAGCATATTCCTCTGCCGTATAAGCCGGAACGTCCAATGTATGCTCGCCTTTTAAATCGGAATGTAACTTCAATCCGTTTTCACGTAAGGCGGCAAGATGTCCGCCACGGGCAATACAGGTGACGTCCTTTCCGGCGAGAGCGAGAAATGCGGCTATTGAACCGCCTACGCCGCCGGTTCCTGCAATGAGATACTTCAGGTTGTTATTTTTCATTTGTAGCGTATCTTTAGAAGATTAATTATTTCTGTATTTCTGTCAGCATCCTCTCAATCAGTTCTTGCGGGGAGAAATGCAGTTTTGAAAAAGCAAACCATTTTTTTCCAAGATCTTTCAAGGAAGCCCCTATGTGGAAAACTTCGGAGTCTATGATGAGGAAACGGTCATGAGACTGCTTGTATTCATGGATGGCTATTGCCGGATATTCAGCATTGTGTCGTTGCAGGTCCAATTGCAACTGTTTGGTGAGTTTGGCTGTATATACAGTAGCTTCCACTTTTTCATTTCTCTTACTAAGCATCATAAGGGTATTTTCATCAATATAATTGTCAATGAGAACAATTGTTTTTTGGGCTGATTTTATCAGATTAGAGGCGAAAACATAGGCATCGAAGATTTGTCCTTCAAAAAGATACCTTCTACGGGTGGAAGGGCGGTACGGACAAAGAAATCTATTTTTTCTTCTATTTGCCCGATACGTTGTTCGTGTTTCGGTAAATCATTGTTTATTCTTTGCTCGATGTTGTTTAGCCGTTTATTAATCGAATATCCTCTCAGCAGGTATTCTTTTAATATTTTGTTTGCCCAACATCTGAAAGAGGTTGCATTTTTACTATTGACACGATATCCTACGGATAAAATCGCATCAAGATTATATATCTTGGTTTTATAGGTTTTGCCGTCCGCAGCAGTTAGTTCCAAAATGGAACATACTGAATTTTCTTCCAATTCATTGCTGTTGAAGATATTTTTCAGATGTTTGGTAATGGCTTGTCTGCCGGTACCGAATAATTCTGCAATTTGTGCTTGCGTGAGCCAAACTGTTTCGTTTTCTAATCGCACTTCGAGCTTGAAGGTTGTTTCTGGCTGATAAAGTACTATTTCTCCTTGCTGTTCCATAAATTTTAGGAGTAAAAAGGATGATTATTGAATTGTCTCGAAATGCCGAATTCAGCTTTATGATTGAGGATGTCGAAATTTTTGATTGCTACATCATTGGCCCTGCCCAAAACATATAGTTTGTCATTCATTTCGACATACCCTCTTCCTGTTATTTTTATACGTTGAAGCGGAAGTGCATGATGTCTCCGTCCTGCACCACGTATTCCTTGCCTTCCACGCCCAGTTTTCCGGCTTCGCGCACGGCGGCTTCACTGCCATACTTAATGTAGTCTTCGTACTTGATGACTTCTGCACGGATAAATCCTTTCTCGAAGTCGGTGTGGATAACACCGGCGCATTGCGGGGCTTTCCAGCCTTTGCGGTAGGTCCATGCCTTTACTTCCATTTCGCCGGCGGTGATGAAGGTTTCGAGGTTCAGCAGGCTGTAGATAGCTTTAATCAACCGGTTGCAACCGCTTTCTTTCAGGCCGAGGTCTTCGAGGAACATCTGCTTTTCTTCGTAAGTTTCCAGTTCGGCGATGTCAGCTTCGGTCTGTGCGGAGATGATGATGAGCTGGGCATCTTCGTCTTTGATGGCCTCGCGCACCTGCTCTACGTATTGGTTGCCGGTGGCGGCGCTGGTGTCGTCTACGTTGCAGACGTAGAGTACCGGTTTCGTGGTGAGCAGGAACATCTGTTTGGCGCATTGCTCCTCGTCATCGTTCTGAGGTATTACGGTGCGGGCACTCTGTCCCTGTTCCAATGCGTCTTTGTAGCGGAGCAGGAGTTCGTACTCTACTTTCGCCATTTTATCTCCGCCAACTTTGGCTATCTTCTCTACACGCTTGATGCGGTTTTCTACCGTATCGAGGTCCTTGAGCTGGAGTTCGGTATCGATGATTTCCTTGTCGCGCACCGGATCTACGCTTCCGTCCACGTGTACGATGTTGCCGTTGTCGAAGCAACGCAGCACATGGATAATGGCGTCGCACTCGCGGATGTTGCCCAGAAACTGGTTACCCAGTCCTTCACCTTTGCTGGCGCCTTTCACCAGTCCGGCAATATCGACAATGTCGCATACGGCGGGCACGATGCGTCCCGGATGAACGATTTCGGCGAGTTTGGTCAGTCGCTCGTCAGGCACGGATACCTGACCCATTTGGGCGTCGATAGTACAAAAAGGAAAGTTTGCCGCCTGTGCCTTTGCACTGGACAGACAGTTGAAAAGAGTGGATTTCCCTACGTTGGGCAGTCCCACTATACCTGCTTTTAATGCCATAAATATATCTTGTTTTTTAATTATTATTCAGTTAATTGGCTGCAAAGATAGTCTTTTATCTTTTCTCTTCTTCGAACATGCGGTGAAAAATGCTTTTCAGACGCACCTCATCCGCTATGATGCTTTGCAGTTCTTTCAGCCTTTCGGCGTTCTTTGAGTCGGGAAGCCAAAGTTTAAGGTAGCCGCCGGGTGCGTACTTTTCCATCAGATGTTTGTGAAAACGTTGGTAGTGCCATGCTTCGTCCGCCGCAGGATTTTGTTTCAGTCCGTATTGTACGGTACGGCGCAGGGTGATGTCTGTGTCGATGATACGGTCGGCTTCGGCCACGATTTTTCCGTAAATGCTGCGCGGCTCATGGTCGCTGGATGCCCGGTGGTCTTCCACGGCTTCCCGCATGATTGCCATCTCTTCTTTGTCGAACCATTGCAGAAGGTTGCTGTCAGCGGCTATGATTTCTCCCGAAACAAGGTGATGCGTGGCGCGGTCGCGGCAAAGCCCTGTGTCGTGATAGGCTGCTATGGTGTAGACAAGACGTTCGTCTGCCTGGGGATAAAGTTTGGCAAGAGCGAGGCTTTCGTCAATGACTGTTTGTACATGCGAACGGTTGTGTGCCTTGTCGAAGTGTTCGTATCGGGGGATAATCTCCGTTTCGACGTAGTGGATAAGTGCTTGGGGTATCATGCTTCTATGTTTTTATTGGAAAGCAAAAATACAAAAAGAGCCGGAATGTATTTGTTCCGGCTCCTCAGTTTATGAAAAGGTTTTGGGTTATTATTAGTTATTAGAGTATATTTATGAGAGAAAATGAATGGATTACATATCGGGATTATCCATTGTTATTGTCATTTCAGGGATAAGAATATAGGTATTCTTTTTATTGCTCCATTTATAATAAGTAGTAGTTATGGATTTACCTTCATAGGCATAGCGGATACACATGTCATGAGTCCATGCGTTTTTTACGGCATTCCATTTCAACGCTTCGCTTTCTGTTATACGCTTTTGGTCATCGTATTTATAATTGTACTTCATATAGTTGGCAAGCGTACTGCCGTCCATCTTGTAAACAGTTTCGGCAACTTTCATTCCATTTACTTCTTCCGAATTGTAAATAAGGTTACTTTTGTTGTCTGCTGACGCATTCATTCCACACACAAAAAGAAAAGAGAATAAAATCAAAGTTTTTAAAGTTTTCATGATTTATGTTTTTTAGAGTATTACTTACTATTTTCTATCATATCTTTCTTAAGAGCGGTGCAAAGGTACGCATATAATTGACATAAATAAAATATATGGCTAATATTTTATCAAATTGTCAAAAGTAACAAGAATAGTATGCTTTCTTTTTGGAGCGGTTAGTGAATAAAAAATATCCGGCAGCAAAGATGCCGGATATTCTGATGAGCAAACTGTATTTTAAAGCGATTGCTTCTGTTGCTTTCTGATTGTAAGTTAAATAAAGTTATCGAGCGGATTAGTGCGCTTCCAGCCAGTTCTTTCCCCACCCGAAATCGGCTTTCAAGGGTACCAGCATGCGATATGCCCGTTCCATCTCTTCGATTACAATTTTTTGTATAATCTCTTTTTCTGCCTCAGGAACGC
>NZ_JBCODG010000005.1:9539-112525 GCF_040928965.1 Bacteroides sp. 2201st1_D9_2201SCRN_220225
CTGCATAACCGCGTACTACGGCATTCCGTGAGTTGATGTCGGGCAGGAAGCGCTTGCGGTGGAAGATGGTTTCCACATATCCGTTTTCGCGCGCCACCTGTATGCTTCTGTCCATGTATTCCTTGACTTGCGGGTAGGTTTCAAAATACCCGTCTATCAGTTCTTTGGCTTCCTGACGGGGAACGTTCATACGCTCCGCCAGCCCGAAGACGGAGATGCCGTAGATGATGCCGAAGTTGGCTGTCTTGGCTTTGCGGCGCATATCGGCGGTTACGTCATTAATATCCACCTTATATATTTTGGCGGCAGTGGCGGCATGAATGTCATAACCGCTGAGGAAGGCATCAATCATATTCTTATCCTGGCTCAGATGTGCCATGATGCGCAGTTCGATCTGCGAGTAGTCGGCAGAGAAGAACTCGCATCCGTCATCGGGAATGAAGGCTTTGCGGATTTCCTTGCCGTCCTCGTCACGAATGGGTATGTTTTGCAGGTTCGGATTGCTTGAGCTGAGTCGTCCGGTAGCGGTTACCGCCTGGTTGAACGAGGTATGGATACGTCCCGTACGCGGATTTATCAGCTGGGGCAATGCATCGATGTAGGTACTTAGCAGCTTTTTCAGTCCGCGGTATTCAAGTATCTTACCGATGATTGCGTGTTTGTTCCGAAGGCTCTCGAGTACTTCCTCGGAAGTGACATACTGTCCGGTCTTGGTTTTTTTGGCTTTCTCTACGATTTTGAGTCTGTCAAACAACACTTCGCCTACCTGTTTGGGTGAGCCGATATTGAAGGTTTCGCCACCTGCCAGGGCATAGATTTCTTTTTCAATCTCCTGCAGGCGGAGCGTGAAATGCTCGGACGATTGTTTAAGCGCTTCCGTATCGATACGCACTCCGTTGCTTTCGATGTTGACGAGCACCGGTACGAGCGGCATCTCTATTTCGTAAAAGAGATGTTCGGCAGCGTGCTCTTTCAGTTCTTTTTCGAGTACGTTCTTCAGTTTCAGTGTAACGTCCGCATCTTCGCAAGCGTAGCGGTATACGTCTTCCGGCGGAAGATCGCGCATGTTCTTTTGGTTCTTGCCTTTGGCTCCTATAAGTTCGTCGATGTGGATGGTCTGGTAGTGCAGATAGATTTCGGCAAGGTAGTCCATGTTGTGCCGGAGCTCCGGTTGCAATACATAATGGGCAAGCATGGTGTCGAAAAGTTTTCCTTTTACCTGTACTCCGTAGTTTTGAAGGACAATCATATCGTACTTGATATTTTGTCCTACTTTCATGGAATTTTCATTTTCGTAAAGAGGGCGGAACTCATTGACGATTTTTAACGCTTCGTCACGATTTGCCGGAACGGGTACATAGTAAGCCCGGTTTTCGGCATCACTGAAGCTCATTCCCACCAGTTCCGCTTCCATCGGTTCGGTTCCGGTGGTTTCCGTATCTATTGAGAGAATTTCTTTTGTAAGTAACTTTTGAATAATTTTCTTTCTTTTTTCTTCTGTATCAATCAGTTGATAGTCTACATCGAGCATTTCTAAGCGCGTGAGAATCGAATTTTTTGCATCACCCGTCCCGTTGTCCGCAAAATTTGCAAACAAATCGCCTTGAACCGGAGCGTTGTTTCCGGAAGTTGTGCCGTCGGTGGGTTGGGCAAACAAAGTTCCCGCATAAGGATCGGGCGAAGCGGAACTGGAAGAAGAGGGAAGGGGAGAGACTGTCTTTTTCAGGACACGGTCGATGAGGGTACGAAATTCCAGCTCTTCGAAAATCTTGCGGAGCTCTTCTTCGTTCGGCTCTTCGCGGACGAGTGTGTTCATGTCGAGCTTGATAGGTACGTCCACTTTGATGGTTGCAAGGAATTTGGAGAAAGCAATCATTTCCCGGTTTGCCTCTACTTTGGTTTTAAGCGCACCTTTCAGCCGGTCGGTATGGGCAAGCAGGTTTTCGATGCTGCCGAATTCAGCCACCAGCTTTTGTGCGGTTTTCTCTCCCACGCCCGGACAGCCGGGGATGTTATCGGAAGAGTCGCCCATCAGTCCCAGCATGTCGATGACTTGCTCTGTGGACTGGATATCGAACTTCGCTTTTATCTCCTCGATGCCCATGACTTCGAATCCGCCGCTGTGTTTGGGGCGGTACATGAATACATTCTCCGACACCAGTTGGCCGTAGTCTTTGTCGGGCGTCATCATGTAGGTGACAATACCTTGTCTGCCGGCTTCGGTGGCAAGCGTGCCTATTACGTCATCGGCTTCATAACCGGGCACTTCCAGGATAGGAATGCGGTAGGCACGGATAATATCCTTTATAATAGGTACGGAAAGACGGATGGCCTCGGGAGTCTCTTCCCGTTGCGCTTTGTATTGTTCGTAAGCCTCGTGGCGGAATGTAGGTCCCGAAGGGTCGAAAGCTACTCCTATATGTGTGGGATTTTCCTTTTTCAGCACCTCTTCCAGGGTGTTCACAAACCCCAGAATGGCAGAAGTGTTGAATCCTTTGGAGTTGATTCGCGGATTTTTGATGAACGCGTAATAAGCACGGTATATCAATGCGTAGGCATCAAGCAAGAAAAGTTTATCGGTTGAATTCATATATTTATCCTTTTTTTCATGGTAAAAGTACAAAAAAATACCGTATTAACCGTTTTATTACTATTTTTGTGCTCAAATAGCGATGTATGGACAGTATATCCTTCATAAAATCCCCGATTTCTGCGGAGTTGGAAGACTTCAAAAAGCATTTTGATAGTTGCCTTTCCAGTTCTAACCTTTTGCTGAACAGCGTGATTGCGCATATACGGCAGAAGAATGGGAAGATGATGCGCCCGATTCTGGTTTTGCTTGCGGCGAAGCTGTACAATGAGATTTGTCCGGCAACGCTTCATGCTGCGGTTGCCTTGGAGCTGCTGCATACGGCAAGCCTGGTGCATGACGATGTGGTGGACGAGAGTACCGAACGCCGGGGGCAGCTCTCCGTGAATGCCGTTTTTAATAATAAGGTGGCGGTGCTTACGGGAGATTATTTACTGGCAACGGCTTTGGTGGAAGTGGGGATGACGCGCAATTACGGCATTATCGATATTGTTTCGAAGCTGGGACAGGATTTGGCAGAAGGGGAGCTGTTGCAGCTTTCCAATGTCAGCAATCCCGAATATTCCGAGGATATTTACTTTGATGTCATCCGTAAGAAGACGGCCGTACTGTTTGCCGCATGCATGAAAGCGGGTGCGCTTTCGGTGGGAGCTGGCGATGAAAAGGCGGAATGTGCACGTCTCTTTGGCGAATACATCGGTCTTTGCTTTCAAATCAAGGATGATATATTCGATTACTACGAAAGCAAGGAAATCGGCAAACCTACCGGCAATGATATGCTGGAAGGAAAGCTGACCTTACCTGCACTTTATGCCCTTAATTCAACCCGCGACAAGCAGGCACAGGAGATTGCCGCGAAAGTAAAGAGCGGAACGGCTACAACTGATGAAATAGCCCGATTGATCGAGTTTTCCAAGGCAAACGGCGGCATTGAATACGCTACGAAAGTTATGATTGAGTTTAAGGAAAAGGCACTTTCGTTATTAGCTTCCATGGAAGATACGGATGTCAAGAAAGCGCTTGTTTGCTATCTTGATTATGTAGTGGAACGCGAAAAATAAGTTTGTTTTTTATACAATAAAGACGGAATATCTATCAAAGTTTCTTTTATATCCCGTCATTCAAAAACGAAGCGAAGAACTTTTTCTCCTTATATAGAGAGCAGGTTCTTCGCTTTGTTTTATATAACGGATATATCAACCGTATTCCTCTTAAAAGAACTTCATTTCTTCACCTTTGATTTCCGACAGCAGGAGATTTGCCAGACGGCTGGTTCCCAAACGGAACAATCCGTTGTTCAGCCATTCTTCGCCCAGCACTTCTTTTACAATGGTGTAGTAGATGAGCGCATCGTTTACGCAGTTGATGCCGCCTGCCGGTTTGAAACCTATCTTGTTGCCCGTCAAGGCATGGTATTCCTTAATAGCCTGACACATTACGTAGGCTGCTTCCGGAGTGGCGGCAGGCTGCTGTTTGCCGGTGGAAGTCTTGATGAAATCGGCTCCGGCATACATGGATAGGATAGAGGCCTTTTTGATATTGGCTGCCGTTTTCAGCGCGCCGGTCTCCAGGATTACCTTCAGGTGATGCTCCTTGCAGGTGGCTTTCAGCTCCTGTATCTCATCGCACATGGTTTCATAGTCGCCGCTCAGGAACTTTCCTACGGAGATTACAATGTCTATCTCATCCGCGCCTTCCATGATTGCCATGGCGGTTTCGGCTACTTTTACTTCTATGAAAGTCTGTGAAGAGGGGAAACCTGCCGATACGCAGGCTATCTTTACGTCTTCCACTTCCAGCGTATCCTTTACTACTTCCGCAAAGTTGGGATATACGCAGATGGCCGCTACGTTCTTCAAATCGGGAAATTCTTCGTCAAACTGGTTTACCTTTTGGGTGAATTTCATGACGCTTTCATCGCTGTCCGTACTGTTGAGCGTGGTCAGGTCGATGCAGTTGAACAGGAACTTCTTTACTTCCGGAGTATTGTTTGCAGGGACTTTCTCTGCGATTATTCCGGCTACTTCCGCTGCCACTTCCGCATCATTCAAATTGGTGTTGTACTTCGCCAGAGCGGCATCGTACTTGCTCTGTGTAGATTCGTTATTCTCCATGGTCGGATAATTTAGGATTATTGATATGTCTTGCCTGGTCGCGTTTGGTTTTCTTCTCGATGCTGCGTGCAAATGCTTCGGTGATGTCTACACCGGTCTGGTTGGCAATGCAGAGAAGTACCCAAAGGACGTCCGCGATTTCTTCTTCAACGTTGTCTTTCTCTCCTTCCTTAAAAGACTGGTCGCCGTATTTGCGTGCCATAACTCGTGCCAGCTCGCCGACTTCTTCGGTCAATACGGCCATATTGGTGAGCTCGCTGAAGTAACGTACTCCGTATTTTTTTATCCAGGAGTCCACTTCTTGTTGTGCTTCTTTTAACGTCATTATTCCTTGTTTTTTGTATCCATACAGATGGTCACAGGGCCATCGTTCACTAATTCTACTTTCATATCGGCTCCAAATTCGCCGGTACCTATCTCTTTACCTAATGCAAAACTCAATTCCTTGCAGAATTGTTCGTACAGCGGAATGGATATTTCCGGTTTTGCCGCCCGTATGTAAGAGGGGCGATTGCCTTTCCTGGTAGATGCGTGCAGCGTAAACTGGCTGATTACCAATATCTCACCGTCAATGTCGAGTATGGATTTATTCATAACGCCATTCTCGTCGTCAAAAACACGCAGGTTGACAATCTTTTTACACAACCAGTCGATGTCTTCCTTGCCGTCCGTCTCCTCTATGCCTACCAATATCATAAATCCTTTGCGGATGGCGGACTTACAGGTTCCGTTGATTGTGACAGACGCATGCCCGGTACGTTGTATAACTACTCTCATGTTTTAGTCCTAAAAAATTATTTTGCAGGTTGCAAAGTTACGAATAAATTCGTGATTGCCGCGGTGTGGGACAAGAATTTGTATTGAAGGACTATTTGTCTGTGAAATAGTCCTTTATGATTTTCGCTTTCGCCTCTCCAATCACTTTGACAATATCTTCCGCCGATGCCTCCTTGATTCGTTTTACGCTTTTGAACTCCTTTAGCAGAGCGTTCTTTGTCTTTTCTCCAATCCCTTTTATCTCGTCTAAGGCCGAAGCTATCTGCCGCTTGCTGCGCTTGTCGCGGTGGAAGGTAATGGCAAACCTGTGTACCTCGTCCTGTATTTGCGTCAGCAGACGGAAAAGGGGAGAGTTTTGTTTCAGTCCGATGGTCTGCGGCGGGAAACCGTATAGCAGTTCCGATGTGCGGTGTTTCCCGTCTTTGGCAAGTCCGGCAATGGGGATGTCAAGGTTCAGTTCGTCGACAACCTCTTTTACGGCGCTCATTTGCCCTTTTCCGCCGTCGGTGATAAGAAGGTCGGGCAGGGGGGCGTTCTCCTCGATAGCGCGCTGATAACGCCGTTTTACAACCTCTTTCATGGATGTATAGTCATCCGGTCCTTCCACGGTCTTGATGTTATACTTCCGGTAGTCTTTCTTGGACGGCTTTCCTTTGATGAAGACAACGCATCCGGCAACAGGATCCGAGCCTTGGATGTTGGAGTTGTCGAAACACTCTATCCGCATAGGCAGCCTGTCGAGGTGCAATTCTTGCTGGATTTCCTTTAAAAGGCGTACCGTGCGTTGTTCCGGATTCAGCTTTTCCGCTTGTTTCAGACGGTCGGCCTTGTATTGTTTAACGTTAAGGATGGAGAGTTCAAGCAATTTCTTCTTGTCACCGCGTTGCGGGATGGTAAAGATAACGTCTTTAAGCTCCATGTCCAGCTCAAAGGGCACGATGATTTCGCGGGAAAGGCTCTTGTACCGTTCGCGCATCTCGATAATGCCCAGTGACAGGAGCTCTTCTTTCGTTTCGTTCAGCCGTTTCTTGTACTCAAAGGTGAAAGCCTGGTTGATAGCCCCGTTCGTGATATGCAGATAGTTGATGAATGCGGACTTTTCATCGGTGTCTTCCTCGATGGAGAACACGTCGATATTGTGCAATACGTTGCTTACCACTTCCGATTTGGAACGGTAATTTTCCAGCAGCAGATACTTTTCCTTGATTTTCTGCGCCTCTTCAAACTTCATTTCCGCCGCAAGCTCCTGCATCTGCTGATACAGCATCCGCTCTATCTCCTGGGTATTTCCCTTGAGTATTTCCTTTATTTCGGCAATGTTTTTGAGGTATTCTTCCTGATTCTGCTTGCCTATGCAGGGGCCTGCGCAGTTCTTGATGTGGTATTCCAGGCATACATTGAACTTCCCTGCCCGGATGTTTTCGGGCGAGAGATTCAAGTTGCAGGTGCGTAGCGGGTACAAATGCTTGATGAGGTCGAGCACTGCATACATGGATGGTATGTGGCTGTACGGGCCGTAGTAGGAAGAACCGTTGCGTATGATTCTCCGCGTCTTGAATACGCGGGGGAAATATTCGTTCTGCACGCAGATGGACGGGTAGGTCTTGTCGTCTTTCAGCAGTACGTTGTAACGGGGTTTGTATTTCTTGATAAGATTGTTCTCCAGCAGCAAGGCATCCTCTTCCGTGTTGACCACGATATACCGGATATCTGCAATCTTGCTCACCAGTACCCGTGTCTTTCCCGGTTCATGTTCTCTGTTGAAGTAGGAAGAGACCCGGCGCTTCAGGTTTTTTGCTTTCCCTACGTATATAATCGTTCCCTCGGCATTCAGATATTGGTAAATACCGGGACTTTCGGGAAGGTTCAGAACGATACCCTTCAGGTAATCATTTGTTTTTAGTTCGTCCATATCGTAAGAAAAAGGTGGTAAAGCAATACGCTGCCAAGAGCATGCGGCGATACATTCTCATGCAGCGATGTGATTGCTTTACCACCCGGTTGTTTCTTTAGAGTGTCAATACCGATTCTACATCTACATCTTTGCTGAATATATCCTTTCCATGCAACTCTTTCAATTCGATAATGAAGTTTACATATACCTTTTTAGGGTTCAGTTTCTTCACCAGTTTGCAGGCTGCTTCCATTGTTCCGCCCGTAGCCAGAAGGTCGTCGTGCAGCAATACTACATCGTCCGGCTCAATGGCATCCTTGTGGATTTGTACCGTATCTTTGCCGTACTCTTTGTCGTAGCTTTCTTCGATTGTTTCCGCAGGCAACTTTCCGGGCTTGCGCATGGGTACGAATCCTGCACCTAAGCGGGTGGCGAGAATGGGGCCCATGATGAAGCCTCTGGATTCTATACCTACCACTTTGGTTATCCCTTTATCCTTGTACATTTCATACAAGGTGTCTGAAAGTTCTTGCAGCGCCGACGGGTTTTTAAACAGAGTGGTCACATCGTAGAATAAAATCCCGGGGATGGGGAAGTCGGGAATTTCCCGAATGGTCTTGGCAAGTGTTTCTTTGCTCATAATCAGTTTATTTAATACGTTTATTGAATTCTTTGTTTCACGTGGAACGTTGCCCCTTATCGCCCGCAAAGCACCAGCAGCACGTTGATATCGCTGGGAGACACTCCCGGGATTCGGCTTGCCTGGGCTATCGTTTCCGGATCTATCTTCACCAGCTTCTGGCGGGCTTCGGTAGAAAGAGACTGGATGGAATTATAGTCGAACCTTCCTTTAATCTTTATGCTTTCCAGCCGTGCCAGTTTGTCTGCTATGATTCGCTCGCGTCCGATATAGCCTTCGTACTTAATAAGTATTTCCGCAGCTTCGACTATTTCGTCTCTTCTGTCTGCAACTTTATCCTGTTCCGTAATCTTGTCCAGTTCCCGACGGAAAGCGCTGACATGTTCTGCCATGTTTTCCAAGGTTACTTGCGGACGGTTTATTAAGTCTACCAGCTTGCATCCCTGGCGGAGCGGGGTAGTGCCGAGCTGTTCCAGCACCGGGTTGATTAATGCCGGTTTCATCGAATAACTCCGGGTGAACTCTATGATGCTTGTAACGGCTTCGCGCTTGCTCTTTAATAGTTCGTAGCGGTCTTCTTTGGCAAGTCCCAGTTTCCAGGCTCTTTCGGTTAGCCTCATATCGGCATCGTCCATTCGGAGCAGGATGCGGTATTCCGCACGTGAAGTAAACATGCGGTAAGGCTCATCGACGCCTTTGGTAACCAAATCGTCGATTAATACGCCTATATAGGCTTCGTCGCGTGCCAGGGTGAACGGTTCTCCGCCGTGGCAGTTGATATGCGCGTTGATACCTGCAATGATTCCTTGTCCGGCAGCTTCTTCGTAGCCGGTCGTTCCGTTTACTTGTCCGGCAAAGAATAGGTTCTTGATTTTCTTCGTTTCCAACGTATGTTTCAGTTGGGTGGGATCAAAGTAATCGTATTCTATTGCGTAGCCGGGGCGGTAAATCACCAGGTCGCGGAATGCTGGAATCTTTTTCAGCGCTGCAATCTGTATGTCCATCGGCAGGGAAGAAGAGAAGCCGTTCAGGTAAAGTTCCTGCGTCGTTTCACCTTCCGGTTCCAGGAAAAGCTGGTGCTGTTCCTTGTCGGGGAAGGTTACGATTTTGGTTTCTATACTGGGGCAATAGCGGGGCCCTATGCTTTGAATCTGCCCGTTGAAAAGGGGAGAATCAGGCAGCCCTTCACGAAGGATGCGGTGTGTTTCCTCATTGGTGAAGCAAGTCCAGCACGGCAGTTGCTTCAGGTGGCGTACGCCGTTGTTCATAAAGGAGAATTTATGGAAGTCGTTTTCCCCTTCCTGAATCTCCATATCTTCGTAATGCACGCTCCGTCCGTCGATGCGTACGGGGGTTCCCGTTTTCATTCGTCCGTATGTGATGCCGTGCCGGGCGATGGATTCGGTCAGTTGGTAAGATGCGGGTTCTGCCATGCGCCCGCCCGGAAGCATGGTGCGCCCTACGTGCATCAGTCCGTTCAGGAAAGTTCCGGCAGTCAGTACAACGCATTTGGCGCGGAAGGTCACTCCCCAAACGGTGGTGAGTCCGGTTACCTCGCCGTTTTCAACGAGGATTTCCTGTACGGTGTCCTGCCAGATGTGCAGGTTGGGAATATTCTCCAGAATCTCGCGCCATGTCCAGATGAATTTGTTGCGGTCGCACTGCGCGCGCGGACTCCACATGGCGGGGCCTTTGGAGCGGTTCAATATGCGGAACTGGATAGCCGTTTTATCGGTTACCAATCCCATATATCCGCCTAAGGCGTCTATTTCGCGTACAATCTGTCCTTTGGCAATACCTCCTACGGCAGGGTTACAACTCATCTGTCCTATCTTATTCATGTCCATTGTGATAAGACAGGTCTTTGAACCCAGGTTTGCGGCGGCGGCAGCGGCTTCACAGCCGGCATGTCCGGCGCCGATTACGATAACGTCATACTTAAACTCCATTCGTTCAATCTCTTTTAAAACCATGCAAAGTTACTAAAAAGTTATTTTGTAGCCGCGATTTATCTCCTTTCCTTGTGAATTCTTAGGAAATACCTCGCGGGTTTCTTTCTGTTTTGCCTGTATGTAATCTCCTTTCACCTTGTATATAATCTCTTATTCGTTTAAGGGAAATATCCGAAAGGCAGGTTCTTTTCTTCGTCCCGCAGTTGCGGGACGGACGGTTGCCGGCTGCGGGCCCGGCAGCCCGCAATTGGCAACCGCGGAGCCTGCAATTGGAAAACGAAGAAAGTAACGTGGTAAAGCGGTATTATATACGGTGCGAAACAAAGAAAAGAAAGAGGGAATGGAACATTTATCTACGGGATTAGCTTCCCGATTGCCCGTATAAAATCTTTTCAGACCTCGGAAATCGTTGAAAAAGTTGCTTATATGGAATTTCTGATTATTGGGTTAATGCATTGACCCATAGTGCATAGCCTGTTTTTGAGGGTGACGACCGATTGTTTGTCATCACCCTTATCATGTTGGTCGTCACATCCGCAATCCCTCTCTGGTAAAGGGATGCGAGGTGGTTAGTGACGAGTGACGAGAGATTGTGCAAAAAAACGATAGGGGGGAGAGTTGAACTTTGCTTGCCGATACGCCTTTTGATTTTATCGCATGGCGAGCGCCTTGTTTTCGGCGGCTTCCATGATTTCCCGTTCTCCCGGTCCTTTGTCGTTAATGCCGCAAAGGTGCAGGATGCCGTGGATGATGACGCGGTACAGCTCCCGTTCGTAGTCATTGCCGGCAAACTGTTCGGCGTTGGTGCGTACCGTATCCAGGCTGATGAAGAGGTCGCCGCTCAGGCGGTTGCCTTCGCAGTAGTCGAAAGTGATGATGTCCGTGTAGTAATCGTGCTGAAGGTACTGTCGGTTCACTTCGAGGATTTTCTCGTCCGAACAGAAGATGTAGGCTATTTCGCCGATTCTCTTGTTGTAGGTGGCGGCAACGGCTTTGATCCATTCCGTTGTTTCGCGCTTCTTGATTGCGGGCATTTCGATGCCGTCTGTCTGATAACTTATCATACTATTTCCAGTTTTTTTAAAAGAAGAATATATAGCTGATGATGATAGCGGCGATGATACCGGAAAAGTCGGCTATCAGGCCGCAGGTGATGGCGTTGCGGGTTTTCGTGATGCCTACGCTGCCGAAGTAGACGGCAAGGATGTAGAACGTGGTATCCGAGGCGCCGCGTGCCACGCAGCTCATGCGGCCGACAAAAGAGTCGGCGCCGTATTGCTTCATTGTATCAATCATCAGTCCGTTGGCCCCGCTGCCGCTTAACGATTTCATCAATGCAGTGGGCAGCGCACCTACAAACTCGGTGTCCGCTCCGGATAGTCCGACGATGTAACCGATGCCGTTTACGATGATATCCATCGCTCCCGAAGTGCGGAAAACGGCGATTCCAACGAGGAATGCCACCAGATAGGGAACGATGCGTATGGCGGTTGTAAATCCTTCCTTGGCGCCTTCGATGAAAGCATCGTACACATTAATCTTTTTCCATAATCCCCACAGGATGAAAAGCAGGATGATGGTAAAGAGAATGATGTTGGCAACCAGCGTGGAGTAAACGCCCATTTCTTCGCGGCTTACTTGGGTGAACAGGTAAATAAGCCCGGAGAAGAACAGGCTGATGCAACCGATCAGAATAAGAATGGGTTTGTTCAGCAGGTTTATCCGTTGCGCAATGCTGACGGCGGTGACACCGACAATGGTAGAGATGGCGGTAGTAATCAGCGTAGGGATGAAAATGTCCGTAGGCTGCGCAGCGCCCATTTGCGAGCGGTACATCATGATGCTGACGGGTATCAGTATCAACCCGGATGTGTTCATTACCAGAAACATAATCATCGGGTTGGTAGCGGTATCTTTTTTCGGATTCAGCTCCTGAAGCTCTTTCATGGCTTTCAGTCCCATCGGGGTGGCGGCATTGTCCAACCCCAGCATGTTGGCGGAAAGGTTCATGAAGATGGAACCCATGGCGGGGTGTCCTTGGGGAATTTCCGGGAAGAGGCGGCAGAACACGGGACTCAGCCAGCGCGAAAGCGCGTTTATCATACCGCTGTTCTCGCCGATTTTCATGATGCCCAGCCATAAGGATAGAATGCCGGTGAGCCCCAGTGATATTTCGAATGCGGTCTTGGATGAGTCGAATGTGGAGTTGACAAGTTCCGTAAATATTTCCGTATCTCCCATAAACAGGAGTTTGCAGAGCGCTACAATGAAGGCGATTACGAAAAATGCTACCCAGATGTAATTTAAAACCATGTGTCCTTACTCTTCTTCTTAAATATTAATAGTTGCTTTCGTTGGCAAGATTCCATACGTTGAGGAAGGATGCCTTGGTTATCTCCACGACTTTTTCCCAGTTCAGTAATGCGGCGTGGTCTGACGGCTGGTGATAGTCGGGATGGCCGTCGGTGTGATACCAGATGACGGGGATGCCGGAACGGGCGAACGAGGCATTGTCGCTTCCGCCCACGGGGTTGTCCCAGGGACGGTAGTCGGGTTGCAGTTGCAGTTCGTAGCGGGTGATGTCCCGTTTCAGCCATTCGCCGAAGGCAGGATGGGCAGCTGTGTAGAAGTAGACTACGTGCTGCGGTTGTTCGGGCTTGTTGTTACGCCCTATCATGTCGAAGTTGAGATAACCCTTTATCTGTTTGAGAAACGGACAGTGCTGTACGAAATGTTTTGAACCTAGCAATCCTTTTTCCTCGCCGTCCCAAAAGGCGAAGATAACATTTCTCAGCGGCTTTTCTCCGCTGAGGGCAAATGCACGTGCTATCTGCAATACGGCGGAGACGCCGGATGCGTTATCGTCCGCACCGTTGTATATCTTATCGTCCGCCAGCGTTTCGTCTACGCCCAGGTGGTCGAAGTGAGCGCCTACAATGACATATTCATCGCTGCGCTTGCCGGGAATGTATGCCAGCACATTATCCATTTTCAGGGAACGGTGTGTGCCTTGTTTCAGTACGGCAACGGAGTCGGGGTGTACCTGCCAGCGTCCGCGTTGCTGCCTTTCCTTGGCGTATGCCTTGAAAGGCTGGTAATAGCCGTTCTTGTCCAAAGGGCGGATACCGGCTTCTTTCAGGCAGGATACGATGTAGCGGGCTGCTACCCGCGAACCATGCATGCCTGCTTCGCGTCCTTGCAGTTCGTCATCGGCCAGAAACTCCACAATGGCTTCTGCGGAAGTACGGTTGATGCTTTGCAATCCTTTTTCGAGCGGTGACTGTGCATGTAGCGACAGGGCGGAAAACAGGAAACAGGCGGTTCCTAAAAATACTTTATGCATGGTGTTCCGTTTTTAGTGACTAAAGTGTGTATCTGTTGCAAAATTAAAGATAACTTTTCATAGTTTCTATAGATTTGTCGTATTTTTGTCTGCTGGCAAGATAATTCAAGTACATGTAAATCAAACGGTGAGTGATGAGAAAAAGGAAAATCCCATTGGCAGGTACGCTGCAGAATAATCCGATTTCAACGGAAGAAATAGCGGATATTGCCGCAGATATCCAAAGGGAATTGGAGACGTATGCCGATCCGGTAAAAAGGGAATATCTTCCCCGTTTCTTCAAGACGGGAAAGGGAGAATACGGCGAGGGCGATAAATTTCTGGGTGTAGTGGTTCCGAATACCCGCACGGTGGCGAAGCAACACAAGGATGCTCCGTTTGCTGTAATGGCGGAACTGCTGCAAAGCCAGTGGCACGAGTGCCGGCTTTGCGCTTTGCTGATGCTGGTGGAGCGTTTTAAGAAAAGCGGTGAAAAGGAAAGGAAGCTTATTTATGACTTCTACCTTTCGCAGACGGCACGTATCAACAACTGGGATTTGGTAGACTTGTCTGCTCCGGGTATCGTGGGGGAATATCTGAAAGACAAATCCCGCGACGACCTTTATCGCCTGGCAGACGGTGCGTTGCTCTGGGAGCAACGCATTGCGGTGGTTTCTACTTATACGCTTATCAAAAACGGTGATTTCACCGATATTCTGGCGCTTTCGGAACGGTTGCTGCACCATCCGCACGATTTGATGCGGAAAGCGGTGGGCTGGATGCTGCGTGAGATGGGAAAGAGGGATAAGGATTTGCTGGTGCAGTTTCTTGAGAAACACAGCAAGGTGATGCCGCGGACAATGCTGCGCTATGCCATAGAGAAATTCCCGGAAGAAGAAAGGAAGGAGTTTATGAAACGTTGAAAGATTTCTTTATCTTTGTCCGGAAGCGGAGATAAGCGGCATTTCGATATAAAAAAGAATGGATTCATTTTATTCTGCTCTCGGTTTGCACTATCTTTGTCGTTGTATAGATTGAATTTTAATGGAACAAGAAGATTTTAACATACGCGAGCATCAGCTCACCAGCAAGGAGCGTGACTTCGAGAACGCTCTCCGCCCTTTGAACTTCGAGGATTTCAGCGGACAGGATAAGGTGGTTGATAATTTGCGCATTTTCGTGAAGGCTGCCCGTCTCAGGGGCGAGGCCCTGGACCATGTGTTGCTTCACGGTCCTCCCGGATTGGGAAAGACCACACTTTCCAACATTATAGCCAATGAATTGGGAGTAGGTTTCAAGATTACTTCCGGTCCGGTGCTCGACAAGCCGGGCGACCTGGCAGGCGTACTCACCAGCCTGGAGCCGAACGATGTGCTTTTCATCGACGAGATACATCGGCTGAGTCCCGTAGTGGAAGAGTATCTGTATTCGGCAATGGAAGACTACCGCATCGACATCATGATAGACAAAGGTCCGTCGGCACGAAGCATACAGATTGATTTGAATCCGTTTACGCTGGTGGGGGCCACCACCCGCAGCGGTTTGCTGACGGCTCCGCTACGTGCCCGTTTCGGCATCAATCTCCATCTGGAGTATTATGACGATGATGTGCTGAGCGGTATTATCCGCCGTTCGGCAAGCATATTGGATGTACCCTGCTCCACAAGAGCCGCTTCGGAAATCGCAAGCCGCAGCCGCGGTACGCCGCGTATCGCCAATGCCTTGCTGCGTCGCGTGAGGGACTTTGCACAGGTGAAAGGTTCAGGCAGCATCGATACGGAAATCGCCAATTTCGCACTCGAGGCGCTTAACATTGACAAGTACGGACTGGATGAGATAGACAATAAGATACTTTGTACGATTATCGATAAGTTCAAGGGCGGTCCGGTGGGACTTACAACCATCGCTACGGCCTTGGGAGAAGATGCGGGAACCATCGAAGAAGTTTATGAACCGTTCCTGATAAAGGAAGGCTTCCTGAAACGCACTCCCCGCGGTCGTGAAGTAACTGAACTGGCCTATAAACATTTGGGGCGGAGCCTCTACAATAGCCAGAAGACGTTATTTAATGATTGACGCTTATTGATAAGCAACCGGTTAGAGAGTATAATAAAACACTGAATAACGTGGCTGGATTGAAATCATTGGCAAAAGAAACTGCCATTTACGGGTTGAGCAGTATTGTGGGGCGTTTCCTCAACTATCTGTTAGTGCCCGTATACACCATGGCCTTGTCTGCACAGTCGGGGGGCTATGGCGTTGTGACTAATATCTATGCGTGGGTGGCACTGTTGCTGGTGCTGCTGACGTGCGGCATGGAAACGGGCTTTTTCCGCTTTGCCAATAAAGGAGAGGACGACCCGATGCGGGTGTATTCCACAACATTGCTCAGCGTAGGCATCGGTGCGCTGATATTCCTTACGCTGGGACTGCTGTTTCTTCAACCGGTTGCCGACTGGCTGGAATACGGAGAGCATCCCTGGTACGTGGGAATGATGATGATTGTAGTGGCGATGGATGCCATTCAAAGCATTCCTTTCGCTTATCTGCGCTATAAGAAACGGCCCGTCAAGTTTGCAGCGCTCAAACTGCTGTTCATCTTCCTGAACATAGCCTTGAACCTGATTTATTATGTCTGGATGAAGGGCGATGATGTGGCGTATGCCTTCCTCTTCAATCTTGTGTGCACTTCTACCATCATGCTGTGCATGATACCCGAATTGCGCGGTTTCGCTTATGTGCTGGACAGGAAACTGCTGAAGCGGATGCTTGCTTATAGCCTGCCGTTGCTGGTGTTGGGCATTGCGGGCATCCTGAATCAGGTGGCGGACAAGATTATCTTTCCCTTTGTCTACCCCGACCAGGCGGAAGCCACCGTACAACTCGGCATCTATGGAGCCGCCAGCAAGATTGCCATGGTGATGGCGATGCTGACACAGGCTTTCCGCTACGCCTACGAGCCTTTTGTATTCGGCAAGAGCCGCGATAAGGACAACAAGCAGGTGTATGCGCAGGCCATGAAGTTCTTTATCATCTTTACACTGGTGGCTTTTCTGGCAGTGATGTTCTATCTGGATATTCTCCGCTACATCATCGGCCGCGACTATTGGCCGGGGTTGCGTGTTGTGCCCATTGTAATGGCTGCGGAAATCTTCATGGGAATTTATTTCAATCTCTCTTTCTGGTACAAGCTGATTGACGAAACGCGTTGGGGAGCTTATTTCTCACTGATAGGATGCACGATTCTGGTGGTGATGAATATCTTTTTAATTCCGAAGTTCGGGTATATGGCTTGCGCATGGGCCGGATTTACGGGTTACGGCGTTGCGATGCTGCTCTCTTATTTTGTCGGTCAGAAGAAATACCCGATTCAGTACGATTTAAAGTCGATAGGGTGCTATGTGCTGTTGGCTGCGGTGCTTTATGTGGCTGCGGAATGTGTACCTATTGAAAACATCTGTCTGCGTATGACGTTCCGTACGCTGTTGTTATGCCTGTTTATAGCCTATATTATAAAGCGTGATTTGCCGCTTAGTCAAATACCTGTTATCAATCGTTTTATCCGAAAATAGAATTATTTTTATGGAACAGCCTGTCAATCCCAACCGGAATGTATTTGCCGTCAAGAACTTCCTGAAAGAGTATCTCGATTTGCGCAAAGATAAAGACAATGAACTTGCCACTGTAGACTCCATCCGCAAGGGTGTCGAGTTTAAAGGGGCCAATTTATGGATTCTGATATTTGCTATCTTTATGGCTTCACTCGGTCTGAATGTCAATTCTACCGCTGTAATTATCGGTGCGATGCTTATCTCGCCGTTGATGGGACCTATCATGGGAGTGGGGCTTTCAGTGGGTCTGAACGATTTCGAGCTGATGAAGCGCTCGTTGAAAAGTTTCCTGATAACTACGCTGTTCAGTGTCACCACGGCTACCGTCTTCTTCCTGGTAAGCCCGGTTGCCGAGGGGCAGTCGGAGTTGCTGGCGCGTACCTCACCGACGATTTATGACGTATTCATCGCACTGATGGGCGGTCTTGCGGGAGTAGTGGCACTCTCCACGAAGGAGAAAGGCAATGTGATTCCGGGTGTCGCCATTGCCACGGCATTGATGCCGCCGCTGTGTACGGCAGGTTATGGACTGGCAACGGGAAACCTGATTTATTTCCTCGGTGCATTCTACCTTTATTTCATTAACTCCGTATTCATCAGTCTGGCTACTTTTATCGGCGTACGGGTAATGCACTTCCAGCGCAAGGAGTTTGTGGATAAGAACCGTGAAAAGAAGGTGCGGAAGTATATCGTGCTGATAGCTGTCCTTACGATGTGTCCGGCGGTGTATCTCACAGTGGGAATTATTCAGGATACCTTCTTTGAAAGCGCGGCCAACCGCTTTGTAAACGAGCAGCTTGCCTTTGAGAATACGCAGGTATTGGATAAGAAAATCCACCATGAGGGCAAGCACCATGAGATACGGGTGGTCCTGATAGGTCAGGAAGTGCCGGAAGCCTCTATTGCCATTGCCCGCAGTAAAATGAAAGATTATAAATTGGACAATACGAAGCTGGTTGTGCTCCAGGGAATGAATAACGAGTCGCTGGATATGTCGTCTATCCGCGCCATGGTTATGGAAGATTTCTACAAGAACAGCGAACAGCGTCTGGTGGAGCAGAAGCAGCAGATTTCTTCTTTGGAAAAGAACTTGGAACAGTACCGTAAATACGATGAATTGGGCAAAAAGATTATCCCTGAGCTGAAGGTGCTTTATCCCTCCGTCAAGTCGGTTTCCATTTCGCACGCGCTTGAGCTGACGGTCGATTCGGTACGGATAGATACCGTTACGCTTGCCGTCCTGAAGTTCGGCAAGCATCCGGATGCCCGTGAAAGGGAGAAAATAACCGAATGGCTGAGAGCGCGTACGGGTTCCGAAAAGCTGAGGCTGATTGCGGAGTGATGTCCGGATGTGGTGAAAGAGAAGCGTCCGGCCGCACAGGCTGTCGGTGTGGGAATACAAAACGGGCAGGCAAACTTATATAAAGTTTAGTAGAGAACGATATGGTTTTGAGATTTGTAGCAGTGGTTGTTTGCTGCCTTTCTGCGTGGGTGGTGCAGGCGGATGAGGGCATGTGGATGCTGGGTAATCTGAATAAACAGACGCGCCGGGCAATGAAAGAGCTCGGTTTGCAAATGCCGGCAGACAAGCTATACAGTGCCAGACGTCCCTCATTGAAAGATGCCGTAGTGAGTTTCGGCGGTTTCTGTTCGGGGGTGGTCGTGTCGGAAGACGGACTGGTATTTACGAATCACCATTGCGGTTTCAGCAGCGTCCAGCAGCATTCTTCCGTGGAGCATGACTATCTGAAAGACGGCTTTGTGGCACGTAACCGCAGCGAGGAACTGCCGAATCCGGAGCTTTATGTCCGCTTTCTGCTGCGGACGGAGAATGTAACGAAACGGGTGCTTGGTGCGGTAAAGCCGGAGATGACCGAGCCGGAGCGTTCCGGTGCGGTGGATTCGGTGATGTTTGCCATCAGTGAGGAAGTGGCGCGTAAGGACTCTACTTTGGTGGGAATTGTAGATGCGTACTATGGCGGCAATGAGTTTTGGCTGTCTGTTTACCGCGACTATAACGATGTCCGGCTGGTATTTGCACCGCCTTCCTCGGTAGGCAAGTTCGGTTGGGATACGGACAATTGGGTGTGGCCGCGTCATACGGGCGATTTCTGCGTATTTCGCATCTATGCCGGTAAGAACAACCGCCCGGCGGATTATTCGCCGGAAAACGTCCCTTATTGTCCCGAATACGTAGCGCCGATTTCTCTGGACGGGTATAAAGAGGGTTCTTTCTGCATGACATTGGGCTATCCGGGCAGCACGGAGCGTTATCTCTCTTCGTTTGGCATCGAAGAGATGATGAACAACGGCAATCAGGCACAAATAGATGTCCGGGGCATCAAGCAGGCTATCTGGAAGCGCGAAATGGACAGGCGGGACAGTATCCGCATAAAGTATGCTTCCAAATACGATGAAAGCTCCAATTACTGGAAGAACAGCATCGGGGTGAACCGGGCTATCCGGAAATTGCATGTCTTGGAAAAGAAGCGTGCCATGGAGCGGGAACTTCGCCGTTGGATACAACAGACACCCGGAGAACGTGAGAAGCTGTTGCGGTTGTTTCCCGATTTGGAACTGGACTATAAAAATACCCGTGAAGCCAACCGTGCTCTGGCTTATTTTGCCGAATCTTTCCTGAACGGTCCCGAACTGATACAATTGGCATTGTCCATTTTGAATTTTGATTTTGAAGGGGAACGGAAAACGGTTGAGGCCAATCTGAAAGCAATTGTAGAAAAGTACGCCAATCTGGATTTGGAAATCGACAAGGAAGTCTTTACCGCCATGGTGAAAGAATATCGTTCCAAGGTCGATTCTACCTATTTACCGGAGTTTTACGGTACGATTGCCACCCGGTACGGCGGTAACGACAAGGCTTATGCGGATAGTTTGTATGCCGCTTCGGAACTGACTACCCCTCGCGGATTAAAACGTTTTCTGGAGCGGGACACTACCTATAACATCTATGACGACCCTGCCATAAACCTGGGTATAGACCTGATTGGCAAGATGTTTGAAATCAATATGCAGACGAGAGAGTCCGCCATGAATATCGCCCGTAATGAGCGCTTGCTGAATGCTGCCGTACGCAGGATGTATTCATCGCGTAATTTCTATCCGGACGCCAATTCCACCATGCGCTTGAGCTTCGGTACGGTATGCGGATACACCCCGTTTGACGGTGCTGAATACGATTATTATACCACGACCAAAGGTATTCTTGAAAAGGTAAAGACCCATGCAGGCGATGTGGATTTTGAGGTGCAGCCGGAACTTCTTTCTTTGTTCTCCAACCGCGACTTTGGCAGATATGCCGGTGAAAAGGGAGAAATGAACGTTTGCTTTATCTCCAATAACGATATAACCGGCGGCAATTCGGGAAGCGCCATGTTCAATGCCAGAGGCGAACTTCTGGGACTGGCTTTTGACGGCAATTGGGAAGCGATGAGCAGCGATATACTCTATGAACCGAAGATGCAGCGCTGCATCGGGGTCGATGTGCGCTACATCCTGTTCATGATAGAGAAGTACGGCAAAGCCGGAGATTTGATACGGGAGCTGAAAATCGTTTCCGGAAAATAGCCGGTTATGCGATTCCCCTGATGCGGTCGTCGAAAGCGGACAATGCCGCTTTGGCCCCTTCACCCATAGCTATGACAATCTGTTTGTAGGGTACGTCGGACACGTCTCCGGCTGCATAAACACCCGGAAGCGTGGTGCGGCAGAATGCGTCTGTCTTGATTTCACCGGTCGGTGTCGTTTCCAATGCGTCCCGGAAAGGTGCGCTGTTGGCTGCCAGACCGATTTGTACGAAGATACCGTCCAAAGGATAGTCGCGCTCCTCGTTGGTGATGCGGTCTTTGATGCGGATACCGGTTACTTTCTCTCCGTCGCCCGTCACTCGGGTGGTTTGTGAAGAAGTGAATATCTCCACGTTGGGAAGGCTTCCGGCTTTTTCCTGCAATACCTGGTCGGCTTTTAGCGTATCGGCAAATTCGAAAACGGTAACTTTCCTGCAGATTCCCGCCAGGTCGATGGCCGCTTCTATGCCGGAGTTCCCGCCGCCGATGACGGCTACATGCTTGCCTTGGTAGAAGGGGCCGTCACAATGCGGGCAGAAGGCTACACCGCGTCCGAGGTATTCGGCTTCTCCCTCTACGTTCAGTTTACGCCAGCTTGCGCCTGTGGCAATGATTACCGCAGGGGCTGTAAACGTTTCTCCGCCACCGGAGAAAACCTTTTTCTCTTTGCCCTGAAGCTCTGCTCTTTCAATCTTCCGGTCTTCAAAAATCTCTATCGGGTAATGTTCTATGTGCGTCCTGAGTGCGTCGGCAAGCTGTGAACCTGTTGTCCGGGGTACGGAGATGAGGTTCTCGATGCCTACGGTTTCTTTTACCTGTCCGCCTATTCGTTCGGCAATAATGGCTACGCGCAATCCTTTGCGGGCGGAATAAACGGCTGCCGAAGCCCCGGCAGGACCTCCGCCCAGGACCAGCACGTCGAACTCCCTTAAGACGGGTGCTGCATTCTCTTGCGGCAGGCTGCCGAAGGTATCTTCCAGTTTTTTCAGGAGTTCCCCTAACGAACCGCGTCCCACATGAAGTTGCTTCCCATTGGCGTAAACGGACGGTACGGCTTGTATTTTCAGCGCATCCGCTTCTTCCTGAAAGACGGCTCCGTCTATTGTGTCGTGGGTGATATGGGGATGCAGCAGTGCTACGGCATTGAGCGCCTGCACAATGTCCGGGCAGTTGGTACAGGCCAGCGACACATAGGTTTGCAGATGGATTGGGCCTTGCAATGCCTTGATGCGGCGGCCGATACCCTCGTCCGGGAGATTTTTGCCCTTTCCATCGGCGTTTAGCACGGCAAGAAGCAGCGAACTGAATTCATGTCCGCCCGGAATGGCACGGAATTTTATTCCGGTTTCTTTCCCTTCTTTCAGGAGCGTAAACTCCAGTTTGGGCTCATCGGTTTCGGTCACCTGGCAGGACAGTTTGTCGGAACAGCTCGCTATGTCATTCAGAAAATCAATCATCTCACCGGCCTGTTCATGTTCCGGATTGCAGGTGATGTGAAAGGTATAGCGGGCTTCCAATGGTTGGAATATGCTCCGCACTTGGTCTAATATAGTTGCTTCTAACATGATGATGCAGGTTTTTAAATGTTGGAGTATAAAAAAAGACTATCTCATTTCTTTTACTCTTGCAAGGAAGAAATGGAGATAGTCTTTACATAGTAATGTCTATCGTATGGGGGTACGATTAAATCTTGCCGACTAAATCGATGCTCGGCTTCAACGTTGCACCGCCTTTCTTCCATTTGGCGGGACAGACTTCACCGTCGTGAGTGGCTACGAATTGCGCAGCTTCCACCTTACGGAGCAGTTCGTCCGCATTGCGTCCGATGTTGTTGTCCTGAATCTCGGCAATCTTGATTTTTCCTTCAGGATTTACAAGGAATGTACCGCGATAAGCCATACCTTCTTCTTCGATCATCACACCGAATGCACGGCTCAATGTTCCTGTCGGGTCTGCCAACATCGGGTATTTAATCTTGCGGATGCTTTCGGAAGCATCGTGCCATGCTTTATGTACAAAGTGAGAGTCTGTACTTACGGAATAGACCTCTACGCCCATGGCTTGGAACTGGTCGTATTTTTCTGCAATATCCACCAGTTCGGTAGGACATACAAACGTAAAATCTGCCGGATAGAAGAAGAAAATGGCCCATTTGCCTTTTACATCTTCGTTAGTTACTGTTTTGAAACTTCCGTTTTGGAAGGCCTGAACTTTGAATTCAGGGAGTTGAGAGTTGATAATCGGTTCCATAATTATACTTTTTAAAAGGTTTGGTTTTTGTTTTACCGGTGCAAAGATTGTGCAGACCGAATGCAGAAGCAGGCTTGCCTGATTATGCCGAGGTGCAGCCGATCTTTGCTTTTCCTGTTTGCAAAAATATAGCATTTTTCTTCGGTAGAACAAAAAATCCGATTGAAAGGTTTTATGGGCCGATAGACAAAATCTATACGAGTACCTGAGTGGCTTTCAGGGAGAGCATTTCTTTGGGCACTGCCGCTGTTACCTCTTGGACGATTGTATTTAAAAGCGTGTTGCGGATAAAACTCCGGTTGGTCAGCATGATAATTTGCCGGGTAGGACAGGGGATGGCAAAAGGATGTACCAGTTCTTTCTGCGTGCCGTTCAGTTGCAGGATAGCCAGTTCGGGAATGAAAGTGATACCCTTGCCGCTTTCTACCATGCGCATAAAGGTTTCCATGCTGCCCAAATGGTAGGCCAACTGGCTGGCACGGGCTGCTTTCAGTTGGCAGAAACGCTCCAGCTGGTCGCGAAAACAATGCCCTTCATCCAGCAGCCAAAGCTGTTCTCCCGTCAAGTCCGAAGTCCGTATGACTTCATTGCTGAAAAGACGGTTTTCCCGCGCAATATACGTGTAGAACTGTTCGTAGAATAACGGTATTTGCCGGAATTCTTCCATTCCTGCCAGACCGGCTACGATTCCGGCATCTATGTCTCCCGTTTGCAGGGCTTTCTTGATGTCGTTCGTCTTCATCTCTACCACCCGGATATCAAGCTGCGGATATTTCTTCATCAATTGCGGAAAGAAACGCGGCAGCAGATAGGGAGCTATGGTGGGAAGTATGCCCAGTTTGAAAATTCCGCTGAGCGAATGCTTTTCTTCTTCTATAATGTTTTTTATACGATGGGTCTGAACCAACACATTCCGGGCTTGTTCTATGATGTGAATGCCGATGGGAGTAGGGCACACAGGCTGCTGGCTGCGGTCGAAAATCTTTGTGTCCAACTCTTCTTCCAACTTTTGAATCATGGCGCTCAAGGTGGGTTGTGTGACCCGGCAATATTCAGCGGCTTTGGCGAAATGGCGGAACTGATTGACAGCAAGTATGTATTCCAATTGTTGTAAAGTCATAGAAACAGGGCTTTTGAATGTTATATATAGAATCGTTCTATGCAAAGATAGAAATTATCTGTTTGACAAGCACTTATTTGCCGCTTATCTTTGCAACAAGAACAAAGAAAAATAGTATGAACTTTTAAAATAGAAAGATTATGAAAACTTTAGATTACTTACATTTGAATGAAAAGAAAGTTGCTGACGTAGTATCGGCATTGCATCAGCTATTGGCAGACTTTCAGGTACATTATACCAATTTGCGCGGTTTCCATTGGGATATTAAAGGACACGGGTTCTTCGTGCTGCACGGCAAATTTGAAGATATGTACAACGATGCCGCAGAGAAAGTGGATGAAATCGCAGAACGTATCCTGATGTTGGGCGGTACGCCCGAAAACAAATTCAGCGAATATCTCAAGGTTGCCAAAGTGAAGGAAATCTCCGGTATTACTTGTGGCGGTGAGGCTGTTGAGCATATCCTCGAAACTTACAGTTATCTTATCGGTGAAGAAAGAAAAGTGATAGAACTGGCCAATAAAGCCGGTGATGATGCAACGGCCGATTTAATGACCGGTTACCTGAAAGAGCAGGAAAAAATGGTTTGGATGCTCGTTGCTTTCAGTACCAAGAGCTGTACGAAATAGGAGATAAAAAGCAATAAGATAATAGGGTGATAAAGTGATGATGCATTGCTTTGTCACCCTATTGCTTTGTTACACTGTTATTTATCACCTTGTCACTCCATCATCTTTTTAGAATAATGACGGTTACGGCTGAAATGATGAGCAGGATGCCCAGTGCTATGCTTCGGGTAAACGGCTCTCCGAAGATGGCAATGCCTACGCATACCGCCGTTACAGGTTCCATAGCTCCCAGTACGGATGTCAATGTGGAGCCTATGTTTTTGATGGCGCGTACCAGTGCAAGGTTGGATATTACGGTAGGTACTAACGCAAGCATCACCAGATTGCCCAATGTGGTGCGGTCCGGAATGGCCTGTAACCCTATCCCGGAGATTTCCGTTCCGGTGAATAACAGGATACCGCCGAACAAAAAGACGTAAAACGTCATTTTAAGCCCTTTCATTTCGAGATTTTTCAGTTGGCTTACCGTTACCAGGTAAAGGGCATATCCCAATGCAGAAAGCAAAACAATGAATATGCCGGACCAGGTGACGCTTCCCGTACCGTCTCCGTTGGACAGGAAAAATACGCCGGCTACTGCTAGTGCAATGGCCGCCATGCGCCACAAAGATTTCTTCTCGTGGAAGAATATCATCATGATAAGCGTAGTCAGCACCGGATACATGAAATGAAGGGTGGTGGCCACACCGCTCGACATGAACTGATACCCCCAAAAGAGGAATACTGCGGAACTGTCGTAAAGGCATGCCAGCAGCAGAAGCGGCAATATCTCCTTACGGCGTATGCGGAAAGACTGCTTGTCGAGCAGCAGTATGCCTGCCAGTGCCAGCATGGCGAAAAGAAAACGATATAATAGAATAGACCAGAAACCCATTCCTTGCTGCATGGCCGGGATTGTAAATAGCGGAATCAATCCGAAGCTGGCAGAAGACAATAGTCCATATAAAAAACCGTTGACTTTGTTCACGTCGTTTGCTTATTTCTTTTTAGGTGTCCGTTTTGCCCAGCCTTCTTCGCTGAAGTCCGGTTCTGAATCTTTAAATTCGTTATTGCCTTGAAAGAACTGTTTCCAATCGTCTTTTTTGCCGCGTGCCTTGGTATAACCGCGTTCTTCGCGACTGGGCTTGTTCTTTTTCTTGTCGGTAGCGGCATATTCGGTCTTATCGCTGCGTTTGCCGGCAACCTCGCTGCGACGCTCATCCTTGTAGCTGCGTTTTTTGCCGTCAAATTCCTTTTTGCCGTAGTTGCCGCCTTCGTTCCTGCGTTTTCCTTTGGGAGCGTCTTTCCCTTCTTCTCCCGCAATCTCTACAGAAACCTTACGGCCGTTCCAGTTGGCCCGGTTTAAGGCTTTTATAACGTTGCCCGCTTCTTTGTCTTCCACTTCAAAGAAAGAGAACTTCTGCATCAGGTCGATACGGCCTAATTCAACACGCCCGCGGGTATTGTTGTTCAGGAGGCTGATCAGTTCGTTGGGGAAGAAGTTGTCCATTTTACCGAGATTGATAAACAGACGTTTAAAGCCCGGAGTTGCCTTACGGGCATTGCTGCCGCGTTCGCCGCTTTTGGCGCTGCGTTCGCTGCCGGTGGCAATTTCTATTTCCTCACGGTCGCGATAGTAGTCCAGGAAGCGGTTGAATTCGAGGGAAACCATGCGTTTAATCAGGTCTTCCTTACTCAACCAGTCCAGCTTGCGGTAAATGTCGGGCATGAAATCACGGATTTCATCCTCATTTACTTTTACTTTTTCGAGTTCGTCAATAACCTTCAGCAACTGCTTCTCGCAGATTTGCTTGCCGGTAGGCATTTCTCCCTGAATGAATTTTTTGCCGATGATGCGTTCGATTTCACGCATTTTACCTTTTTCGCGCAGGTTGATGATGGCGATGGATGTGCCTGTTTTTCCGGCACGTCCCGTACGTCCGCTGCGGTGTGTGTAGCTTTCCGTATCATCGGGCAGGCCGTAGTTGATGACGTGGGTGAGGTCGTCGACGTCCAGACCGCGTGCGGCAACGTCGGTAGCCACCAGCAGTTGCAGGTTGCGTATGCGGAATTTCTGCATGACGGCATCGCGCTGCGCCTGGCTTAGTTCACCGTGCAAAGAGTCGGCATTGTAACCTTCCTGCATCAGTTTGTCGGCAATTTCCTGAGTTTCCTTGCGGGTACGGCAGAAGATGATGCCGTATATCTGCGGATAGTAATCTACGATGCGTTTCAGGGCGGCGTACTTATCCTTGGCATGAACGGTGAACACCACGTGTTTCACGTTGCTGGTTCCTTCATTTCTGCGTCCGATGGTGATTTCCTTTGCATTGTGCAGGTATTTTTTGGAAATACGTGCGATTTCGGGACTCATGGTCGCGGAGAACAGCAGTGTGTTACGCTCTTGGGGCACATCTGCGAGAATGGCATTAATGCTGTCCGTAAACCCCATGTTCAGCATTTCGTCCGCCTCGTCCATAACCACGTTCTGGATGGTGGAGAGTGAGACGGTCTTGCGTTCCATAAGGTCTAGCAGACGTCCGGGGGTAGCTACGATGATGTGTACCCCCCGCTTCAGGGCACGTATCTGGCTTTCGATGGACGAACCGCCGTACACGGGCAATACCCGCAGACCGGCGATGTACTTGGAGTAATCATTCAGGTCGCCCGCTATCTGTAAACAGAGTTCGCGGGTAGGGCAAAGAATAAGTGATTGGGGTATTCGGTTGTTAACGTTGATTTGCTGTATAAGCGGCAGACCGAACGCTGCGGTCTTTCCTGTTCCTGTTTGTGCCAGTGCTACTACATCATTATTTTCTCCCAAAAGGTAAGGGATTACTTCCTCTTGTACCGGCATGGGACACGCATATCCCATTTCTTCAATGGCGCGGCGTATCTCCGGCGACACACCGAGCTCTTCAAATGTCTTCATTAAATCTTTGTATATCTTTATATTTCAGGTGCAAAGATAATGCAAGCCGGGAGCATAATAAAATAAACTTGTCTGTTTTTTATGCCGAGGTGCGGTTTATCTTCGCATTTGGCGCAAAGATAAGAGTTTTTTGGCGATTAATCATTAATTACTGAGCAAAATACTCCGTAACCTTTTTATTTCGTTCTTGCTTAGTCCGATACCTTTCCGCAGGTAAGTATCCATGTCACCGTATCGGCGTTCCGCTTCGTCTTTGGCAGCGTTCAGGAAATCCTCGCGTGCGGAGAAAAGGGTAGTGATGGCTTCCTGCGAGCGTGCAGGCAACTGATAAGCGTATTTGGAGGCGCTTGGAATGTTGAAGTAATCATTGCTCAGCCGGTAATCTTCCATGATTATGTCCTCGTTTATTCCCAGTGCGGCAAGCACCAGTGCGGACACGATACCGGTACGTCCTTTGCCGGAGGAACAATGTATGACTACCGGATAACTGTTTTTATCCAACAGGATATCGAATATCTGCCGGTATTCTTTGGTATATTGGTCTATTAAAACGCGGTTCATACGCTCTACCATGCGGTAGACGGTGTCACTTTTGATTTTTTCTTCCCGTATGCCTTTCAGTATGCCTTCCATATCTCCTGTGGCAAGCGGAATATGCACGACGTTGAACCCTTTTTGCAGCGGCGACTGCCTGCCTATCTCCGAAGAAGCCCGCAAGTCGATAAGTGTCTTGATGCCGAGGTTCTTGAGCTCCCTGCGTGAGGAACATTCAAGGCTGTCTATCTCTGCCGAGCGGTAAATCATTCCCCAGCGCATCTGTTTCTTGGTGGAATAAGAAGGATAGCCGCCCAAATCACGGAAGTTCTGTACACCGGGAATGTTGATGTTGCGCGTGGCAATCTTAACACGATATTTGTCGTCGAACAAAAGGGTGTAATAATAACGTTTGGTCGGATCGTTCGTGACGATGGTCATTTTCAAGTCCGAGATATCGGCCATGGCCACGGGAACATCTTCCGGAATGAAGTCAGGATCGGTCGAAGCATATACTTTTATGTTCCCTTTGATAAGCGGAGCCATTTCCCATTTGACGATACAGTTCCCTACATTATTTTCTTCGCATACAACGGATATGTGTGGAGCTGTGCCGCTGCAAGAAGGAAGCAACACTGCCAGAACAAGCAAGTTCAACAGATTCTTATACATAATTCGTAAACTCTCTAATGTCGTTTACAGCAAATATATGGTTTTTCGTTGCAGATTATACAGCGTATATGAAGCTTTTATAATTTTTAAATGATAATTTATTTTTAAGTGCTGATTGGAGAGGAGCCTCAATATTTGCATCTCTCCGCAAACTCGTTTGACACCGAATTGCTGTAGCTTTTGCAGACTTCTGCGGCAAATTCCATGCCGTAACGGATAATCTGGTCCCACTTGGCTTCACCGATTGTATTCAGGTCGTCATAGCGGACATCGTATTTCAGCAAGCCGTAAATGATGCCTGCATTGAAGTTGTCGCCCGCTCCGACGGTACTTACGGCTTTCAGTGGCGGTATGTCATATTCTTTGGAGACGGAAGCGGTGCGGAGCGCAATCTTTTCCGCTCCTGCCGTGCATAGGAAATTGGGACAGTAGAATTTAATCTTGTCCTTGTATATCTTGTCTGCTTCGCGCAGGTTGTACATATAGAAGAAATCGTCCTGCGAACCGCGTACAATGTCTGCGTATTCCAGATTTTCAATAATGGTCGGCGCCAATTTTATGGCCTCTTCCTTATGGGATGAACGAAAATTGGGGTCGTAGTACACGATGGCTTTCTTTTCGCGTGCCTGGTCGAGCAATTCCAACACTTTCTCGCGCAGCACCGGATTCAATGCGTAGTAAGAGCCGATGACAACAATGTCGTCCTCTTCCAGTTTGGGGTATATGACATCCAGCCGCTGTTTGGGATAATCCTTGTAGAAGATATATTCGGCATCGCTGTTGTCATCCAGAAAGGCAAGCGAAACGGGCGATTTCCCGTCAGGAAATACGTTGACGTAGTCCGTAGAGATATGATTGTCACGCATGAACCTGAGGATGATATTGCCTACATGGTCGTTGCCGGTTTCACTGATGAAACAGACTGGAACGCCGGTGCGGCTCAATGAAACGATTCCATTGAATACGGAACCGCCCGGAACGGCAGCCGAAGGTTGCTCGTTACGGAAAATAATGTCTAATATCGTTTCCCCGATGCCGATTACTTTACGCATAACGCTCTTGATTTTTCTCCGAGGTAACCTCCGTGGTGACGTTTGGAGTAGTCTTCAATGGTAAATCCGGTTTTCTGCATGGTCTGTACTACCAGAATATCTCCTATAACGGTCATTACCGTTGTGGAAGTGGTAGGGGTCATGCCCAGTATGCAGACTTCCTTGGGACTTCCTGTGCTGAGACATACATCCGATTCCTGTGCCAGCGGACTGTCCGGATTTCCTGTAATGACGATAAATTTCAGTTTCGGATTCAGGTTATGCGCCAGCTGTGTCAGTTCGACGATTTCCCGTGTTTTGCCCGAATTGGAGATGAGCAGCAGCAGGTCATTCTCCTGCAGGATACCCAGGTCTCCATGCTGTGCTTCGCTGGGATGCAGAAATACGGAAGGAATGCCGGTCGAGCAAAAGGTTGTAGCAATATTCATGGCTATTTGCCCTGCTTTACCCATGCCGGAAGTTACCAGTTTGCCTTTTTTACGGTGTACCTGTTCTACGATAAGTTCTACCGCCTTTTCGTATGCGTCCGTTACAGGAATATTCAATACGGCCTGCGCTTCTTTCTGCAAAAGCTCTTGAATGGATGCTATCATTGTCTCAATTTTGATTTATGGATTATAAGTCTACAAATATCCGTAATTTTCCATAAACGGCAATAAGTTTTATTGTATTTTTGTGCCGGTAAACTGTTTGTAGCGTAAGAATGAAGAATTTAACAGAAGAAATACAGCCTCGCCATAATCAGCACACATTGCCGAACGGCTTGCGCATCATCCATGAACCCTCCTTGTCGAAGGTGGCTTATTGTGGTTTTGCGGTGGATGCCGGAACACGCGATGAACTCGAAAACGAGCAGGGGATGGCGCATTTTGTGGAGCATCTTATTTTTAAAGGCACCAGGAAGCGCAGGGCGTGGCATATTCTGAACCGCATGGAGAATGTGGGCGGCGATTTGAACGCTTACACCAATAAGGAAGAAACCGTAATTTATTCCGCATTTCTTACCGAACATTTCGGGCGTGCTTTTGAGTTGCTGACGGATATTGTATTCCATTCCACTTTCCCTCAGCGGGAGATTGAAAAGGAGACAGAGGTCATTATAGACGAAATCCAGTCGTACGAAGACAACCCGTCCGAACTGATTTTTGATGATTTTGAGGATTTAATCTTTCGCGGGCATCCTCTGGGACGTAATATCCTCGGCAATCCGGAACAGTTGAAGAAGTTCCGCAGCGAAGATGCGGCGGCCTTTACTTCCCGCTTTTACCGTCCGGGCAATATGGTGTTCTTTGTTTTAGGCAATATGGATTTCAGACAAGTGGTGCGTTGGGCGGAAAAACTATTGGCTGATATTCCGGCTGAGGCTGTCGATAACCGTCGTACGCCCCCGCCTTTATATGTTCCGAAAAATCTGGTTTTACACAAAGATACCCATCAGGCGCACATCATGATTGGCAGTAGGGGGTACAATGCGTATGAAGACAAGCGTACGGCGCTCTATCTGCTGAATAACATTCTCGGAGGTCCGGGCATGAACAGCCGGCTGAGTGTGGCCTTGCGCGAACGGCGCGGACTGGTCTATAATGTAGAGTCCAACCTGACTTCTTATACCGATACCGGAACTTTCTGTATTTATTTCGGTTGCGATCCGGAGGATGCGGAGCTTTGTACCCGCCTTGTGTATAAAGAACTGAAACGCCTGCGCGATATCCGGATGACTTCTTCCCAGCTTGCCGCCGCCAAAAAACAGCTTATCGGGCAGATAGGCGTGGCTTCGGACAATAACGAGAACAATGCCCTCGGCATGGCAAAGACCTTCCTGCATTACAATAAATATGAAACGGCCGAAGCCGTGTTCCGGCGTATCGGACAACTGACTCCCGAAATTCTGTTGGAAGTGGCAAACGAGATGTTTGCGGAGGATTATTTATCGACACTTGTTTACGATTGACAGCCTTTTCCGTTGCTGAACTCAGGTGTTGAAGCAGGGATTGTTATGCCGGACTCTTATTGAATTTAATTCGTTAGACGGATGTTGCCCTTTCGTCAGACATCTGTTATCTTTTCGTCAGACAGTTGTTGAACGAAAGGGTAACAACTGTCTGACGAATTAGGATGTGTGGTCCGGCTGCTTGTTTTTGGAATCTCCCTTTACTAAAAATACCTTATTCCCGCTTATTCTCTTCAGGCTGTTCCAACCGCTTTCTGCTGAATTCACAGCCGCAGTACAGTTGGTTATAGAAGTCATACTCTTTGAGGAGCTGGTTGCGGCGGTCTTGCAATCCGCCTTTCCGCCAGTTCTGTTCCCAAAAGATTGTACCGGGATAAAGGGCGGCTGCCCGTTTTCCCGCTTCGTTTATCTGGTCGAGGCTTTTCCAACGCGAAGATGCGAGGGTAGTGGTAAAGACAGAGAAGCCGTGTTCGGAAGCATAGCGTGCCGTTTCCGTCAGGCGTAATGTAAAGCATTTCAGGCAACGGCTGCCTCGTTCCGGTTCGTTTTCCAGTCCCAGCATTGTGTTCCGCCAGTGGGTATAATCGTAATCCGCATCGATGAAATCGAGGTTTTGGGACGTTACGAAACGAACGGCTTCCTGCTTTCTTATCTCATATTCCTCTTGCGGATAGATGTTGGGATTACAATAAAACACTGTCGGGCGGATGCCGTTTGCCAGCAGGCATTCAATGATGGCGGAGGAACAGGGAGCACAGCAGGAATGGAGCAGAACTCTGTCTTCGCCGTTGGGAGTTTGAATTTTCAACATAGTCATGAAGTATTTTAAACTTTCAGTTTTATTTTGCCTTTCACCAGCAGTCCTGTCAACTGTACGATGATGATGGAGAAGACAAGCGATTTGAGCAGTCCCGGTACACTGCTTCCCAATGCTTCCGGATAAGCCCAGCCGGCTAATTGCTGGACGGAGTACCATATATAGGGAAGAATGTAACAAGTGAGCGTTGCCGTTCCTGCGGGTTTGATTATATCGAACCGGTTGGTTTTGCCCTTTACATCGGTCAGCCAATAGAAAAAGCCGAATAACGGGAAGAAGGCGGCAAGACAATAAAACAGCCAGGACGGGGTAGCCTGTATCTTGGAGATAATCCAGTATGGATGCGAAACCAGTGCAAGAATCAACATGCCGGCACCAAGGATGCAGAGCATACCGATGAATTTGCCCGGGTGTTCGCGATTGGCGTAGCGTTGCATGAGCAAGGAGGTCAGCAGGCCCGACATTCCGAATGCGTGCAGCGTCCAGTCACTGGGAATGAAAGGCAGCAACAGGATACGGCTTCCGTACTCTTCCGGGATAAGGCCGGAATGGCTGATTACAGCGAGCGTTATCACTGCAAACCATGCAACCGCGTTTTTACGCAGGCTTTCGCGGGTGAACAGATAGATACCGGCACATACGGCATATGTCCAGCCTATAAGACCGAGGATTCCCCACCAACTTGTATGGAACGGTTTCCCGTTGAGGTCTTTATAAATAACCAGCGTTGCAAGCAATACCACGCCTGCCACTTTCATTACGGTGAAAAGGGCTTTTTTTGTACCTTCGGCCTTTGGATATACTCCCCATGTCAGGAAGAAACCGATTACCATAAGGATAGTAAACCAGGAATGGGAAAGACCGCCTTCAATGCCGCCGCTGTTAAGCGAGAACAGCCCCATGGCAATGAGCGCCACCGTACGCCAGAATATATGTGCAATGACCTGTGTGGTTGTATCACCCTTTTTATAACGGTTCTGTATGGCAAAGGATACTGACATGCCCATGCAGAACAGAAAGGCCGGGAAGATGGTATCGGAAAATCCCAGCATATCCTCATCGGCAGCGGCGTGCATCAGCCAGTGAGGAACATTCTTCAAACCGGGAATGTCGTTTACGAAGAGCATAAGGAACATGGTGAGTGCGCGGAATACATCTACCGCAGCCACTCGTTGGAGTGTTAAGTTTTTCATGATAAATCTGTTTTGGGGGTTCAAGGGGCAAATATAGGAAAGAATTTCTCAATATGGGGTATCAGGTTATAAAAAAGCCATTCAATCGCAGTATCATTGCAGTTGAATGGCTTTTAGCACGTTTTTAAAGGAATTCCTTATTCAAACAAGGATTTGGCGATTCCCATTTCCAGTCCTCTCAGCTCTGCCAATCCTCTCAGACGGCCGATGCAGGAGTACCCCGGGTTGGTTTTCTTCTTCAAGTCATCCACCATCTGGTGACCGTGGTCGGGACGCATCGGAATGGAAACCTTACGGCGCTGCTGCAGCTCGAGGAAAGCCTTCATCACATGGTACATATCGACGTTGCCTTCCAGATGGTTGGCTTCGTAGAAGTTGCCTTCCTCATCGCGTTGCGTGCTGCGCAGGTGCACGAAGTTGATGCGGTCGCCGAACTGCTCTATCAGGGCGGCACAGTCATTGGCGCTGCTTACGCCCAAAGAACCGGTGCACAGGCACAGACCGTTGCTCTTGTTGGGAACAGCGTCAATCAGAGCCTGGAAATCGGCGCCACAGCTCATGATACGCGGCAGGCCCAGGATTGAGCAGGGCGGGTCGTCCGGATGGATCACCAGCTCGACGCCGGCCTCGTCGGCAACGGGACAGATTTCGCTGAGGAAATATATCAGGTTGGAGCGCAGCTTTTCGGGGGTGATATCCTTATAGCGGTCAAGCTCTTTCTGGAACTGCTCCAAGGTAAAGCTCTCTTCCGAACCGGGCAGGCCGGCAATCATGTTGTGTACCAGCAACTGCCTGTCGTCTTCCGTCATCTGCTCGAAGCGGGCTTTGGCCCTGGCCTTTTCCGCGTCGGTGTAATCGGCTTCCGCACCGGGGCGCTTCAGCAGGAAGAGGTCGAAAGCGATGAAGGCCGCGCGTTCGAAGCGCAGGGCGCGGCTGCCGTCGGGAAGCTCGTAGGCAAGGTCGGTACGCGTCCAGTCCAGTACGGGCATGAAGTTGTACGTCACGATGTTCACACCGCATTTGCCGAGGTTGCGCAGGCTTTCCTTGTAGTTGTCGATATACCGTTGGAAATCTCCGGTCTGCGTCTTGATGTGCTCGTGTACGGGTACGCTTTCAACGACCGACCAGCGGAGACCTGCGGCTTCAATCATCTCCTTGCGTTTCATGATTTCTTCCACCGTCCACACCTCGCCGTTGGGGATGTGGTGCAGGGCGTTCACGATGCCGGTGGCTCCGGCCTGTCTGATGTCCCATAGGCTGACGGGGTCGTTAGGACCGTACCAGCGCCAGGTTTGTTCACAAAGTATCATATTGTAATGGTATAAGTTTATAAAGTATATGTCTGTCTATTATGAATGAGGATGTACCAAAATACACTTGATGATTTCTTTTTTAGGCACGGATTACACGGATAGACACGGATTTATTTTATCCCTTTTCCGTGAAATCCGTGTAATCCGCCCTAAAAAAGAAACAAATAGCCAGTGAGTTTTAGTTTTGGCATACCCTCACGGATTTCATCAGATGGAGAATGCGTCGAAACCGCCGTCCACCACCGAGAGTGCCCCGGTCACGAAGCTGGAAGCATCACTGATGAGGTAGTGGATGGTTCCGAACAGTTCTTCCGGTTCGGCAAAGCGTCCGCATGGAGTGTGGGCGATGATGGTCTTTGCACGGTCTGTGTACGAACCGTCGGGGTTGGTGAGCAGCGCACGGTTCTGGTTGGTGAGCAGGAATCCCGGAACAATGGCGTTCACGCGGAGTTCGGGGCTGAATTTGGTTGCCAGTTCGGTCGCCATATAGCGTGTATAATTGCCGATGGCCGCTTTGGCGGAACCGTAACCTACCACGCGCGTCAGCGGACGAAGGGCGGATTCGGAGCAGAAATTAACGATGGCGCCTTTCTTGTTCTTTGCCATGACGTCTACGAACACCATGGTGGGAAGCACCGTACCGAAGAGGTTCAGGTCTACCACTTTGCGGAATGCGTCCACATCGAGGTCGAGCACGGTCTTGTCCGGAGCGATGGTAGCGCCCGGCATGTTGCCGCCTGCAGCGTTCAGCAGCACATCGATAGTGCCGAAGTGTTCGAGGATGGCTTTCTTGTTTTCTTCCAGCACTTCCTTGTTCAGTACGTCGGTTACGAGAAACAGGGCTTCGGACTTTCGGTTAAGTTCGGCTTCCAGTTCCCTGCCTGCCTCTTCCACACGGTCCAGAATCACGATTTTAGCTCCTTGCTCGGCCAGATAGTTGGCGATGTTTTTTCCTAAAATGCCACAACCGCCTGTTATGACGATTACTTTGTTTTTAATGTCGAATAAGTTTTTCATAATTTATGTATTTAATGTCAGTTCGATATTATTCAATAAATATCTTATTGAATAATAGGAATATAGAGAAAAAGTATTAAATTTATAGTATTTAATTATAACATTTAAACGATTACCGCTATGTTCCCAAAGTCCAAAATTACGCAAAATCTCTGGAATATCCGCCGAATTGCAGCAGATTAACGCAACAGGATTTGATAATTAGGGAGTTAGAAGAAAAACGCAGAAGTTGGGCAGACAGTTGAAAACCGTCTTAAAGCAGATTAAAGCAAAAGAACGGTTTCCTAATCATTACCCGATGAAAGTGCAGATTTAACAATCCCTGTTTCATTTTGCGGCGTTCTGCGCAGCTTTGCTTATCAATAGGTAACTCGTTGATTTATAGTTTTGCAACCAAAAAGAAACGAGTATGGCAAGAAGCACATTCAAGGTGCTGTTCTACGTGAACGGCAGTAAGGAAAAGAACGGAATTGTCCCCATCATGGGACGAGTTACAATCAACGGAACGGTAGCACAGTTCAGCTGCAAGCGAGCTATCCCGAAAGAGCTTTGGGATGCCAAAGGGAACAAGGCAAAGGGCAAGAGTATGGAAGCGAGGGAAACCAATCTTGCGCTTGACAACATCAAGGCTCAAATCATCAAGCATTACCAGCGCATATCCGACCGTGAAGCCTATGTAACGGCAGAAATGGTACGCAATGCCTATCAGGGATTGGGCGGTGAGTATGAAACGTTGCTCGGTGCTTTCGACAAGGAAAATGAAGTGTTCAAGAAGCGTGTCGGAAAAGACAGGGGCAGGGCAACCTATATGGCAAGGGTACGGGCAAGAAACCATGTGGCGGCATTCATCAGGTCACATTACAAGCGGAACGACATCTCCATGCCTGAACTTACGCCCGACTTCATCAAGGAGTTCGCCGTGTTCCTTTCCAACGAAGCCGGACTGCACAACGGTTCGATATGGGAAAACTGCATGTGGCTGAAAGGTGTGGTGATGCGGGCGCATTTCAACGGACATATACCGAGGAATCCGTTTGCCCAGTTCCATATAAGCCCGAACACGAAAGAGCGTGAATATCTGACGGAGAATGAGTTAAAAACATTGATGGAATTTCAGTTCAAAGACCCCAAGAACTCCTATCTCCGTGATATTTTTGTTTTCGCCAGTTTTACCGCCCTCTCATTCGTGGATATAAAGGAATTAAGCAACGACCAGATTGTGGAAGTGAACGGTGAGAAATGGATTATTTCCAAACGACACAAGACGGGTGTACCGTTTCAGGTGAAGCTGCTGGATATTCCCTTGCAGATAATCGAGCGTTACAAGGCTTTTCAGGAAAACAATCTTGTATTCCCCAATCTCAACTATTGGTCAATATGCAAGCGTATGGGAAAGATGATAAAGGAATGCGGCATCACCAAGAAAATCAGCTTTCATTGCTCAAGGCACGGGTTTGCGACCCTGGCTCTCAGCAAAGGGATGCCAATCGAGAGCGTCAGCCGTATTTTGGGGCATACGAACATTGAGACCACGCAAATCTATGCGAAGATAACCGTGCAGAAATTGGATAATGACCTCACGATGCTGGGCGACAAACTGAGCAAATCATTCGGAAACGTGAAAATGGCAGGGATATGAAACGGGAAATAATCACAACGGACAGCTATGGTAGAATTACCATACCATCCGATACAGGTAATATATGGATGAATGAAATGGAGCTGGTAGAGCTGTTCGGGGTAATCGCCCCGACGCTCCGTGCCGCCATTCGTGCCGTGTACAAGTGTAGAGTTTTTAATCCTCTTGAAGCTGAAAAACGTATCAAGCTGCCCAACGGCTATTATGCGGACATGTATGCCTTGCCGATGGTGGTGGCACTCGCTTTCCGCATTGACACGTCAGGTGCCGCAACGGTTCGCAATGCACTGCTGGAAAGATTGTGCCGCCGAAAAGAAAAACAAGTCCTGCTGGTGTCAATGAATAACAGGATGTCGAATGAATGTTAGAATGAACTTTTTATGTTCAGCCATTTGATGATTAACGGTTTAATCTGACGTAGTGACGACATGAAGTCATTAAATCCGTTAATCAGTGCGTCAGTCAATCTGTAATTATCTGCAACAACCAGTCCCCGAAGAAGTGCATATTCCACGACTTCGGGCTTTTTTATCTCCTTTTACCTGAAAGAGCCACCCGTTTATACTGCATTTTCTTTTTGCATGACCTGTTTTGCGCCGTTCCGCATAGATTTGCGTATCAAGATTTTACCGACACTTCCGTAGCTTTGCAATCATGTTTAACCCGTTGCCGACAGAATGTAGGCAGCACTAAAACCTGTATCAAGAACATGAAGAAAAAAAGAAATCATTTGCGTAGGTACAACTCTCTACAAGATTGTAAATCGGGATTGTCATTATTCACCGATAAGAGGAATAGGACGTTACTACACAATAAACAAAACACAACTGGAAAAATTCTGATATTTTGATGAAATGATGAAAGTATATATAAACATAAAGAGAAACAGCAACTTACGTCTTCATCAACCTTTCAACAAGAGAATCGGGCTGATGAAAAGAGAAAGGACACACCGCACTCTACATCACTTTTCTTTTGGCGAGCGGTTTGATGAAACAATGATGAATGTATATCATTATGGTTATCAGTCTATTATCCTATCAACTCATCAATTCATCGGATTTTTATCCACCAACAAGTCTGCCGGACATACGAACGGAAGGAAATGCCACTATCCGCAGGCTGGTCTGACATCCGACCTACCTGCTGTCCGACCAGCCGACAAGGAAAGGCGTATCATATCAAAAGGTCTGCCTATACCGCTGGTACTCTCACAGGCTTTTGAGAACAGAAAAGCCATAGCTCATTAGGGCATTTTCTTTACGCAGTGCAAGCACAGCTAAAAACGCCCCAATGAGCCAACGGGGTTACACCCCTCTGGACACCCCCGTTTGCCATGCGGCATGACCGCAGCAGACGGGAACCAACAAACCAATTTGTCAAACCTGAAAACGAAAAACAAGCATGGGATATATAAGCATTCAAATCAACAAAGCGAAAGGCTCGGCTGACACGGGCGCATCCGACCACATAGAACGTAAGACCATACCCAAGAACGCAGACCCTACACGTACACATCTCAACCGTGAACTGGTGGAGTTTCCCGATGGAGTGTCCGACCGTACCGAAGCAATAAGCCACCGTATCCGTACGGCAGGCATCAAACGTAAGATAACCCCCGACCAAGTACGGGCAATCAGAATCGTGCTTTCGGGTACGCACGAGGATATGATGAAAATACAGGACGAGGGCAGACTTGACGAATGGTGTGATGACAACCTTCAATGGCTTCATCGCACCTTCGGCAAGGAAAATACCGTTTCGGCAGTCCTGCACATGGATGAGCACACACCGCACATTCATGCCACTGTTGTACCGATAGTAACAGGAGAGCGCAGGAAAGCCAAGAAAAAGCAGACGGAAGGTAAACGCTCGTACCGCAAGAAAGCCAATACCGTGCGCCTGTGTGCCGATGACGTGCTGACACGTGATAAACTCGTTGCCTACCACGACAGTTACGCAAAAGCAATGGAGAAATATGGCTTGCAACGTGGTGTGCGTGGCTCGGAAGCACGCCATACGACAACCGCCCAATACTACCGTGATTTGAAACGGCATACGGGAGAACTGGAAGCCAACGTGCAGCAGTTGCAGACCGAACAGCGACAGGCGGAACAACAGCTTGACGAAGTGAAACGGGAAATCAAGTCGGAGAAGCTGGAAGCCGCCAAGACGGAAGCTAAGACCGCACTTGTGGCAAAGGTCGGCTCTCTTTTCGGCAGCGGCAAACTCAAGGAGTTGGAAGCCGACAATCATGCCCTGCAAAGCGAGGTTGCAGCCCGTGACGAGAGAATAGAACTATTGCAGCAACAGATTGAGTGGCAGCAGGAGGAACACAACCGCCAGCTTATGGAAATGCAAGCCAAGCATCGGAAGGAAATAACGGACAAGGAAGCGGAACACCAAAAGAAGGTATCATTTTTGAAATCCATCATTTCAAAAGCCCAAACATGGTTTCCGCTGTTCCAAGAATTGGTGTATATGGAGAAGTTCTGCCTTAAAGTCGGTTTCAACGAGAGGCAGACCGCTACGCTCATCAGTGGCAAGCCGCTATTCTACGAGGGCGAACTCTATTCGGAGGAACACAAACGGAAGTTCAAGACCGAGAAGGCTGGCTTCCAAATGGTGAAAGACCCGAAAGACAGCTCTAAACTTGCACTTGCCATCAACGGGCAATTGATTGGTGAATGGTTCAGGGAGCAGTTCGATAGGCTATACGCATCCATGCGAAAGACTGTCATATCACCTCGAAGCAGGAAAAGTCTTCGACAATAAGAGTTAATTTGCTTAAACCTAACGGGAAAGGAATAGTCTAATAATTGATTAGGTTATTCCTTTTCGCTATTTTTGTCATATTATCAATGTATCGTGTCATGAAAAGATTCTTCGCCTTCATACTTTTACTTGCGACCGTCTGTGTTGTCCAAGCACAAGAAAACACCGTTCAGGGAGACACGCTTGTCTTATTGGAAAACAAAATCTGGCGGGCAAAATTGCCGGACGAAAAACAATATGTCACGGAAATGGAGTTTCGCGACCATGTTTGGAGGTCTACATTCTTGTACAAGGGGAAAACAGACACGATTGAAACCTCCTACGGGATATGCGGTGATACCATCAAAACGTATGACCGTAAACAATATAAAATACTCGAACTCACAGACAGTACACTGGTTATCCTTTACTTGCCGGAAAGGATGACAATAGGTGTTGGGGCGGTGAAATACATCAATATCGTTAATTCGCCTGCAAAGATGCGTGAGAATGAAAATCGGCTGGACAGTATCTGGCGCAAAGAGGACATCTGGAACAAGGGCATTGCCTCAATATCCGGAAAGCCAATCAAAGACTTGTCAACCATAGAGCCTCCCCGATGGGCGAAATGGGATTACGATTTGGAGAAATATTACACTTCCCAAATGGTTTATCCCGAAGAGCTATTGAAGAAGAACCAAGCCGGATATTCCGTAGTTATGTTCTCTATCGATACATTAGGGTTATCGCGCGGCATTAATATATTGACCACCATACATAAAAAATTCGACAAAGAAGTTATCCGACTGACAAGGGAATTGCCGCATTGCTTACCATGCAGGGATAAGGACGGCAAGCGGATGGAATGTTTCTATACGGTGTATGTGCCTTTCTTGCCCCAACACTATAGGGATAGGATAAAGGCGGACAGCATTGCGGAAGAAGAATTGAAACAGTGCTTCGTTGAATGGGAAACAGTCGCTTATTTCCAAGAAGCGAAGCCGTGGTCTGCACAAGAGTATATCACCCAACGGCTGGTATATGACCCAGCGCTGTTGGGGGACAAGAAGCAGGTGAGAGGCATCTATACGGTGCGGATTAACTCGTATGGGGAAGTATATGAAGCCAAAACCCTGCGAAGCTGTAGCATTGAAGATTGGGATAATCAAGTATTGAACATCATCAGAAAGATGCCCCGCTGGATGCCTACCATCAATTACTACGGGAAAGGAGAATATAGGGAATCTGTATGGACTATACCTATAATTTTTAAGAAGGACAGGTGTTTGATTGCCCACACAACTGAAGAACGTCTTGAGGTCGATGTCCCTATATGCTATTTGAATGAACAAGGCGATACCATTGTGCCATACGGCAAATACAAATTCTGCGAAACAGACACTATACGGGACATCGGTTTTGTGTATGAGAACAAGCAGGACGCACGGATTGTTTGCATAAACAATCAAGGCCAAGAATTGTTCTCTGTGTTCAAATGCGATAACGGACCCGATTATATCCGTGAAGGACTTTTCCGTATCACGGATGAGAACGAACTGATAGGTTTTGCCGATTCTTTGGGCAATGTAGTCATTGAACCTCAATTCAAATTTGCTTTCCCATTCAAGAACGGCAAAGCAAAAGTTACATTTACAGGAGAAGAGAAAGCGATATTTGACGGAGAGCATCGCGAATGGGTAAGTGATAAATGGCAATATATTAACAAGAAAGGAGAGATTATACAATGAGAACTATAATTTTAGTAGCAATGTTATCAAGTGCCGTTTGCCTGAGTTGCACCAACAAGCGGCAACAGTTCCAGCCGGAAGCAACACCGGACAAAGAATTGGCTATCATTGGAGGAAACGATACGGTTACAAGCATCCAAGTTGTATCAGCGGATAAAGACACCGTCATCTATGATACGCCAGAGTGTTACCTTTGGTATGTCGAAGATTTGTCGGACAAGTACAAAGACAAACCAGTTTCCATGTGGACGGAATGTTCTGTTTATGGGGAGAATGTACAAATCGTTAATGTGTTCGTTGCAAACCCGACACCTGTTTCGCTGATGTATGGAAGAGGTTGGAAATTAGAACAATGGAACGGGAAAGAATGGGGTATAGCTAAAACAAAAGGTGACAGAAGTTGGTTTGATGATGGGTTTAACAAGCAAAAAGCACCTTTATTGTATTGCTTTCGTTTCCCCGTCGGCAGGTACTATTATCTTCCCAAAGGGAAATACCGGATATGTAAATCGTTCTCCGCGAAAAGAGAGTATATAGAATTAAGTGCAGAATTTGAAATCAAATAGCTTTATGAAAACAAGATTATCAGTATTCATTATCAGTCTATTGGCAACCTTTTCCTTGCAAGCGCAAACCAATGAACGGTACATTGAAGTGACAGGTACATCGGAAATAGAAATTGTACCCGACAGAATCCATTATCTGATTGAAATCCGTGAATACTTCGAGGAAGAATTCGACGGGAAATCGAAGCCCGAAGAATACCGCACCAAAGTGCCTTTGGCAGAGATAGAACAAGGATTGAGAGAAGCCATTGCCCAAGCAGGCATCCCACAAAATGCTATCCGGACAGAAGAAATCGGCGATTATTGGCGGCAGCAAGGGCAGGACTTCTTGGTTTCCAAGAAGTTTGATATTACACTGACCGACTTCAATCAGATAAATGAAATCGTCAAGCACATTGATACGAAAGGTATCCACACCATGCGCATCGGTGAATTGGAGAACAAGGATATACTTGCCTATCACCAAAAGGGGAAGATTGAAGCACTGAAAGCCGCTCAACGGAAAGCAACCTATTTGGTGGAGGCGTTGGGTAAGAGACTGGGTAACGTGATACGTATTGTAGAAGAAGGGAGCAGCAATAATATGTTCCCGTTTGCACAAAGCAATGTCCTGTCATCCGATGCTTCTTCATTCGACAACTTCCGCACCATCAAGAAAAAATATTCCATGCTGGTACGTTTTGAAATCATTGATTAAATGTAAGGCGGACGAAAGGAAAATGCCATATTCTTCTTTTCGTCCGCTTTATTTGTGTATATTTGCATCCGTAAGAGTTACCCAAACAAGCAAAGCGATGCAGACCACGGCAATTAGAACGGTTGCCAAATCATTACCCCAAAACAAGGTAATCCTTCTAACTTGTTTAATATCAAATAGCTATATTCCTTATACAGATTTACAGAAATTTATTATATGGCAGATGATTTCTGTAAGGAATTTGCATGGTGACAAGAAAAATATATGGTAAAAGACAGTAACCGCAAGCATTGTAACAAACAGAACCGGATGAGTGATATTGAGATTATAACCATTCTTATTTTATTTCATCCTGGTGATTTCAGATGCTTCAGCCCTTATTATAAGGGGGATGCCTGTAAACGTTTGAAACAGTTGTTTGCATGTTTAGTTTCCTACAATTGTTTTGTTGAACTGAGAGAGGAAGTGTTCCATGAACTGCTTATTTGGGTTCAAGTTGTATCTGATTATCAATGATAAGGAGGAAATTCTTAATTTCATGTTCACTTCGGGAAATGCAGATGAACGTGAACCTCTAAAGCAAAGCAAGTTCTTAGAGAATATAAAAGGAAAATTATGTGTTGATAAGGGATATATCGGACAGAACTTGTTTAATTTGTTCGAGGTTTTTCCATAGTGAAGAGGCCAGGATAGTGGCGAAGACGGAGAAATCGTAGCTGGCAGCATAACGTGCCGTTTCTGTAAGATGTAGGTTGAAGCATTTTAGGCAGCAATTGCTACGTTTTGGTTCTTTTTCCAGTCCGTGGATAGCTACCAGCTAACCTTCGTAGTCATAGTGAGCATTGATGAAATCAAGATTTTAATCTGTTACAAAACGGATTGCTTCTTATTTCTCCTCTCTTGTAAATATTGAGATTGCGGTAAAACACAGTAGGGGGTATGTTGTTGGCCAATATGCACTCTATGATGGCAGAAGAACAGGGAGTGCAGTAAGAATGTAGCAATACCCTGTTTTCTGCGTTGGGAGTTTGAATTTGAGCATATCGAAAATTTCCTCTCTGTGGGTAAAGATACGTTTTTATGTATTAGAATTTACCTTTAAGAATGGTTTCATTTGTAGAAAAATTTTCTTTTACAGTTAATGTTACATTGTTACCGTTGAAATGAAATGTGATGTCAAGAGCGCTAATCCAATCTACATAATGTACTTTTAGCTGTAAGTCGTCTGTCGGTAGCCATGCATAACTACCTGCTACGTGGAAAGTCTTTTCAAGCCCGTTAAAGCTACCTACAGGTGTAATGGAATAGGGTGGGTATGCATTGATTGTACCTGTTAACCACTGTTTGTAACCAAAGGGTAGGATATGGCTTGTCCCATTTTTATCATCAATTTTCAAATTCACTTCTTTGGGGCCGAATAATAAATGTAGATGTTGCCAGCCGTATCGGTTCGTTTCAAGGGTAATGGTTCGGTTGGCATAAGCAGTTGCCAATGGTGATTGTTTTTTTCCTTGTACTGTGGGAAGTGTATAGCTTATTTGCTTCTTTTTCAATCGAGCATAGGCCTTCCCTGGTATAAGTGCTTGGTTCTTTATGGCAGACAGTAGTTTGTTCCATACTAATCTGCGCTGATTACGGCCGTTTATTAGCGTACATTCTGTAATGACAACTACCATGTCTTCTTTCGGCATGATGAGTACGTATTGCCCTAATGCGCCATCGGCCCGTACAGCACCAGGATAGTCGCACAGCCACATCTGATAGCCATAGTCTTCATCTCCCGCTTCCATTTGCTTGCTTGTCATTTGTTTTATCCATGATGACGATAGCAGTTGTTTGCCTTTCCACTTGCCTTGATTTAGGAGTAATAGACCGAACTTGGCAAGTGATTCACTTTGTATGTGTAGGCCCCATCCACCTGTATGAATTCCTTCTGGACTGATTTCCCATGCAACTTCTTTGATATTCATTGGATTAAAAAGCTTTAGTTTCAAATAGTCCAACAGTGTCATGCCAGTTACTTTTTGTATAATAGCAGAAAGCACATAGGTACTGATAGAATCATATTCAAACTGCACTCCAGGGGTTTTCACAGGTTTGGCAAGAAAGGTGGATAACCAGTTTGTACAAACGTTGCGCATATTCCAATCGGGTGTGATACCAGAAGTCATTGTAAGTAGATGGCGTACAGTTATGTTAGATAAGTTCTCTGAAACGGAGTCCGGTAATTGTTCTGGAAAGAAAGAAACAACGCGATCAGTCAGTCTTAGACGGTTATCTGCAATGGCTAATCCTACGGCTGCGCCCACAAAGGTTTTGGAGCAAGAGTACATTGTATGGCGATATTCAGGTGCGAAAGGAGTTGGATAAATTTCACCTATCACTTTGCCATGACGTAGCACAATGACACTATGGATGTCTGTGTGTGGTAAAGCTGTCAAGGAATCGAATAGCGTGATGACTGCTTCGGATGGAACACCTTCGGCTTCTGGGATAGAGCGTTGTAATTCATTGGTTTGTGCCAATAAAGATGTATGCACAAGCATACATAGAGTGAGTAAGACAAGATTGATTTTCATGATGTTAAATTGGGGTATGTTAGTTTTCTATTGAAAAACCTAATTTTTGTAATCCTTTTTGTATGTCAGGATGGCTCATGAATAATTTCCATAGCAATCCGCTGCGATAATTTTCTATCATAACTGCAATAGGCCCTTGGTCTATGGCAAGGTAACGTTGTGGGTACCAATTGTCCGTCTCGCTGAAAGCATCGTAGAATCCATATGGGCCGAACACTTTTTCACCCATTTCATAGAGATGGCGCATTACTTGTAGCGAATACTCTGGGGTATAGACAATGGAGGAGAGGGCAGCTGTAGGAGAAATTACCCCTTTGTCATCGTGCTCATTGGGTGCATGTGCCGCATACCCGTTCACGGAGTAACTAGCTGTCAGTCCCCAACAGTCGCTACCAAATCCTTTATGGCATTTAGGATTGCGGATGCAGTAGGCCCGGTTGGCAAGTGTCAAATTTTTCATTTCATTAAAGTAATCAGAGCAATATTTGTCTTTTAATTTTGTGGGGTTGAGGCCAAGGAAAGAGTATTGTGCCCAAAAAAGAGGTCCGGCTTTGGAGTCTTGATAACGTAAATTCAGTTCTATATTTTCCACTTTGTGAGGACTGAGGATAGCTCCGTTCTCTGCCCATCCTTCGTGGTAGACTTTTGGTGGTATTCCGTGCGTTGGCGAGGCGGCTGCAAGTATGTACATGATGAGACATTCGTTGTAACCATGTATAGGGAAGTTCATCTCCCATGCATATTGGGGACTCCAGTGCCAATAGAGAACATTTTGTCCGTTTTGTCGGTAGAAATTCCAGTCTACTTCACGCCATAGCTGGTCAATACGTGTAGCAAGTGAAAGTTCTCTTTCTGTCAGAGCCTTTTCAGTTGGAGTTTGTCTTGAGCTGTCTTTGTTCACATAATATTGATGTACAGTTAGGAGGGCTTGCATGATGAAAGCTGTTTCCACAAGATCTCCTCCGTTGTCTTTTTGTCCGAAAGGTTTTACTTTACCAGTGTCTCCATGCCACCAATGAGGATAGACTCCTTGGAAGCGATCGGCTGTTTCAAGGAAGGTGATGATGCGTTCCATGCGTTTTAAACCTTCTTCGCGGGTGACATAACCACGATCGATGCCAGCTAATATTGCCATGATGCCGAAACCACTTCCTCCGGAAGTTACTATATTTTGGTCGTTCTCAGGATAGATACCGTCCATGTGGATACGTTCGCGTGCAAGTCCGCTGTTGGGTTCCGCTCCTTCCCAAAAGTAGCGGAAAGTGCGGTGTTGTACAGTATCCAGCAATGCTTCGTCGCTCAGTTGGTTTTTGGCTTGCTTAGCTGTAATATTTGTACATTGGGAGAATCCTAATAATAGGTAGCAGAATAAAAGAGAATATAGGATATTCATAATTATTTGAAAGCTAATTTGACAAGTATAGGATAGTGATCAGAAAGAAAACCATTATTGGGCTCGTCCTGAATGACTCGGTAACGGTTTACTTCGATATTATCAGTAGTAAATATATAATCAAGTAGCGTGCATTCCTCTTTTGTTAAGCGGCCGAAGTCGTGGAATGACCAAGAAGGGCCATAAGTTACATTTGCAGTTTTTAGAGAGTTCTTCATGCCATTTTCTTCTAACACTTGTAGTGGTGTTTCATCAGGAGTACAGTTGAAATCTCCGGTGAGGATGGCAGGTATATGCGGAGCAATTTCTTTTATTTTTTGTACAATGAGTCGAGCACTTTCTTTGCGTGCTATTTTTCCGTCATTGTCAAGATGGGTATTGAAAAAGACAAGTTCCTTTCCATTTCTTTTTTCTTTTAATATGGCCCAAGTAGTGATACGGTTATAAGACGCATCCCATCCTTTTATACCTATAGAATCAGGATGTTCGCTGAGTGCGAAATTACCGTTTTTTAGGAGAGTGAACCGATTTGGATTGAAGAATATCGGACAGTATTCACCGGCTTCTTTTCCATCGTCTCGTCCTACGCCTAAGGCTGTATACTGAGGAAGACCCTGTTTCAGGTCTTCCATTTGGTTATGACATACTTCTTGCATACCTAATAGATCGGGATGATAGTAAGTAATCATTTGATAAACATTCTCTTTACGGTACTTCCAGTTGTTGGCACTGTCTGAAGGGGCATCCAGACGTATGTTAAATGTCATTACTTCCACCGATTTGTCGGTGGAAGTATACTGATTTTTGCAACAACACAGTGATAGAAGACCACTGAAGCAGAGTAGAAAAATATAATGTTTCATTTTTTGTTATTTTAATGTCAATCTTGCAGTTTTTGTAGCCTGACTACTTCCACCAATGAATATATCAAATTCACCCGGTTCGGTTACTTGCTTCAGGTCATAGTCATAGAATCGGAGCAAATCAGCTGTAATTTTGAAAGAAACAGTCTTACTTTCTCCCGCTTTGAGGAATATTTTTTTAAATCCTTTCAGTTCGCGTACTGGTCGGGTGATACTTCCCACAAGATCCCGAATGTAAAGTTGTACAACTTCTGCTCCATCGTATTTCCCACTGTTTGTAACTTGGATTGTAGCTGTTATTGTTTCGTTTTGTTTCATGGTTGGGGTGTTCAGTACAATATCTCCATATTGGAAAGTTGTGTATGATAGACCGTAGCCGAAAGGATAGAGCGCATCATTATCTACATCCAAATAGTTGCTGCGGAATTTTTCGAACCATTTCCCATTTTGTAGAGGGCGTCCTGTGTTTTTATGATTGTAAAACAAGGGGATTTGCCCTACATTTTTAGGGAAAGTCATGGTCAGTTTTCCACTAGGATTGACATCACCGAATAATACATCTCCAATTGCATAGGCTGCTTCACTTCCACCGAACCATACATTCAGTATAGCGGGTACATTTTTATGTTCCCAGGTCAGTGTTAATGGACGTCCAGTAAAAAGGGTAAGTATCACGGGCTTACCTGTCTTCAGTAGGGCTTCCAATAAAGTTCGTTGTACGTCTGGGAGGTTAAGATTAGTACGACAGGAACTTTCACCACTCATTTCGGAACTTTCGCCTAAAGCAGCTACAATGACGTCTGCATTATTAGCTACTTTCAGCGCTTCGTCTAGCATTTCTTGGTTCGTCCGCTGGTCGCGATTCAGCGAACGCCCGAACATAGTAGCGCGCTCTTCATAAGCTGCATCGTTTATAAGGTTACTTCCTTTAGCATGGATTACGTTCACTTTGCCTGCCAACATTTCCTTCAGTCCTTCATATAAGGATGGGTAGTCATTGAGCCGGGCTGCTACGCTCCATGTACCTGGCATATTGCTACGAGTGTTTCCTAATGGACCAATAACAGCAACTGTACCTTCTTTCTTGAGTGGAAGAAGGGGAGAAAGGGAGTGGGTAGTCGTGCCGTTTTTGTCTATTTTATTAAAAGGTTCGTTTTTTAATAGTACGAAACTTTCGGCAGCTATTCGCCGGGCAGCCTTTCGATGAGCTTTTGTAAAAATGTCGCGTGTAGGGCGTTTTAAATCACAGTATTTGTAGGGATTATCAAACAGCCCCAATTTGTATTTGGCTTCAAGGATACGTCGGCAAGCCGTATTTAAGGTTTCCATACTTATTTTTCCTTGTACAAGAGATTGTTTGAGAGTCCCTATGAATCCTTCACTTACCATGTCCATGTCTACACCTGCATTGAGGGCCCGTGCAGAAACGGTTTGTAGATCTCCTATGCCATGTGCTACCATTTCGGATATACCAGTGAAATCTGTTACAACAAATCCATTGAAGTTCCATTGTCGACGAAGTACATCAGTCATCAGCCAGTGATTGGCAGTTGCGGGTATGCCATCTACTTCATTGAAGGATGCCATGACACTACTAACTCCAGCCTCTACAGCGGCTTGATAAGGGTATAAGTATTCGTTAAACATGCGATTACGACTCATGTCTACAGTATTATAGTCTCGTCCGGCCTCCCCTGCTCCATAAAGGGCAAAGTGTTTAACACAAGCCATAATTTCGTCATCGCGTTGAAGCTGTTGTTCATTGTTTGCTCCTTGATAGCCTAGTACCATCGCTCGCGCTATTGCTCCACCTAAAAAGGGGTCTTCTCCATTACCTTCGCTAACGCGTCCCCAGCGTGGATCTCTACTGATATCTACCATTGGACTGAATGTCCAACAGATGCCATCAGCACTAGCTTCTACAGCAGCAATACGTGCTGATTCTTGAATAGCTGCCAAATTCCAACTACATGAAAGTCCTAGAGGAATGGGAAATATGGTTTCATAACCATGTACCACATCCATGCCAAAAAGTAGAGGGATACCTAATCGTGAGTTCTCTACGGCTAGTTTTTGTACTTCGCGTATTTTATCTACTCCTTTCAGATTGAGTACTCCACCTACTAGACCTTGCTCTATTTGTCGGGCTACGCCGCTGTTACGGGCCTGCCCAGTGGTGATTTCACCGGTGACGGGCAGGTTTAACTGGCCTATTTTCTCCTCTATGGTCATTTTTTTCATCAGTTCTGTTACGAACTTGTCCATTTCCTGAGGTGTACTTTTCAGGCTATTTTTTCCCGGCATTGCAATTGCCATGAGTGTGGATAGAGAAAAGGCTATAAATAATATTCTTTTTTTCATATCTTATAACTTGAAATATATCAAGTGAAAATAGATTGTTATACTATATAGATTTTGCCAATGAGGCTTATTCGTCTTTTGGTTCTTTTAATAAATCGGGAGTCTGAGTGTATTGGTTGAAAGGAAGTGGCAAAAGAGCTTTGTCTTCAGACCATCCTACCAATTCTGTCTTTGCTAGGCCCGTGCGTACAAGGTCGTTATAGCGTTCGCCCCATTCGCATACTAACTCCATACGACGTTCATCGATGACTTGTTCAAAGGTTACATTCTTAAGTTCGGGCATTTTGGCACGTCTTCTGACTTCATTGAAAGGATTGTCACCACTTTTGCCATTTTTAATTTTAGCTTCTGCATTCATCAATAGTACATCGGCATAACGGAAGATTCGTACATTGTTGTTTGTACCATATTTTGTTCGTCCCGGAGTCAATTGGTTGGTCGGCGTATAGGCCTTTCCATTCCAGCAGTCTGTTTTTGCAGAATTGATCTGTGGCTTGATCACGTCACCGTCTGGAGTTGTAGAGCCTGCTAACAAGAATGATGTTGTGGCACGCACAGTTTCGCCACGTTCGTAAGCCCAATCACGGAAGGACTTCAAAATGCCACAATCCCCCCATCCATTGATATTGCTACCGGAATTATTGGGACCTTGGCAAGTGAACCACTCTCCTGGATCGATTAAGTCACCGGAACCATTGCCAAAATCGGTCATTTGGCATTCGAATATGGATTCGTCACAAAGTTTTCCTGGAATTTTGAACAACTGATAGAAGTCTGGATAGAGTGTAAACTTTCCGTTCTTGATGATGTCGTCTGTTAATTCCTCCACCTTGGTATAGTTAGCTTGATTCAGATGAATCTTGGCAGCTAACATTGCAGCAGAGAAAGCTGTTACAGCTCCTTTATGTTCACTTTGATTAGGACGGATACGTGGCATATTGTCCATGCCGTATTGCAAATCTTCTAAAGCATATTTATAGACTGCATTGACGGTGGAACGGCTCAAATCGGTTTGATTATTGTCACGAAGGATAGTAACCGCTCCAAATGCCTGAACTAGACGATAATAGGCGTAAGCGCGCATAAACATTACTTCACCTCGATATTGCTTATAGGTTTTCATATCGTCGTCATTAGTTATGTTTTCGGCATATAGGTCTAATGACTCGATGGCTGCATTGGCTGTTTTGATGATATTATAGTATTGCATCCATAATTCATTGATTCCCCAAAAAGAATCATTATATTTATATTCGCTTAGGTTGTAGTAGTCGCTACCATTCCATTGACCACTGAATACGTCTTGGTCGCGAATGGTAGTGATTTCCCATATAACCCAGTGAAGACCACTAGTACGAATCTTAGCATATACACCTGATACAGGTTGATACATATTACTTAAATTGGTATAGTCTACTTTTTCTTCTGGTACCTTTCCTTCTGGTTCTTTGTCCAGAAAATCATTACAAGACGCGAATGACAACACCATTAAGGCGGATATTATATATACAAAGGGTTTTATTAATGTTTTCATTAGTTCTAGTTTATTGATATTTTTACTAAGTAAGTGTCTTCGTAGGGGAGCATATCTTTTTTAGAAATCAAATCTTACCCCAAAAGTATAAGATGATGTCAGAGGATATACTTCAGTATCCCAGCCCTCGCTGTCGGATAACTCAGGAGAGAATGAGTTCGCTTTAAAAGTAGTGAACGGTCGGTCAGCTGTGAGGCTCAGACGTATTCCCGGCATAATATAGTTGCCTAATTTGAGATTGCGGAATGTATAGCCGAGCGTAATATTCTGAATGCGGAAGAAATCAGCACTTTCCACAAAGTAAGAACTGTATTTTTGGTCACTTACATTCCATGGTTTAAGTAAGGCGGCAGCCGATGGATTAGAGTTGGTAGAGCCTGGGCCTGTCCAACGATCCTCGTATTGAGCGCGGTCAAAGTTATAGTTTTGAGAAGAATAACGAAGCGCACGTTTACGATTGAACATTTGAGCACCGGTTTGTCCATAGGTAGTCAACTGGAAGTCGAGATTCTTGTAGTTGAGTCCAAGGTTTATTCCATAAGTGAAGTTGGGAATATATGAGCCTAATGTGGTGCGGTCATTACCGTCTAGAACTTTGTTGCCATCAAGGTCAGCATATTTTAGATCACCTGGTACGCAACCATTGGCTACAGCAATGGGGTCGGCGGCAATTTCCTCATCTGTTTGATAAACGCCTATCATCTTGAAACCATAAAATGAATTCATTTCTTTGCCTACAATATTTACAGTTTTTCCTCCTCTAATGATTTTGTTGTCACCCAAATCTTTTACTCGATTTCTTAGGGTGGAGATATTTATACCTATGTTATAGGAAAAATCTTTGCCGATTTTGTCATTCCAATTGGCACTTATATCAATACCTGAGTTTAGAATCTTACCATAGTTCCCGGCTAAAGTCGTGGTACTGAATGGAAGGAGCGGTGCAATTACAGCATTGCTTGTCATGCGATGGTAATAGTCAAAGTCAATATTCAAACGATTGTTCAGAGTGATAAAGTTTATACCTGCATTCCATTCCTCTACTACTTCCCATTTTAACCAACTAAAGTAGGTCGTGTTTTGGTATCCTGCTAGAGTAGTGTTTCCAAAGACTCCAGACGCGTCATTGCCGGTAGCAATTGAGGCGAATCCATCACTTGCTGCTACATGGTCATTACCTAGTTTACCCCAGCTAGCACGTAACTTTAGAAAATCGGCCCATTTCTGACCTTTCATAAAAGGTTCTTCTGAGAGAACCCAAGCTGCACCAACTGAAGGGAAGTAACCCCAATGTTCCTGATATTTGCTGGAACCATCGGCGCGCATAGTGAACATTAACAGATATTTGTCATCATAATTATAATTCAAACGAGTAAAGTAAGAGATACCTCTGTAGCAGTAACCATCGTCTTTTATGGTAGCACCTGCAGCATCACCATTTTTAATGTACCAATATTCATCTGCACCTTCGGGAACGTTACTTGCTTTACCTTCGAACATACGCCATTGTTCCTGACGCATAGAATAACCTGCCATAGCACCGAATTTGTGTTTACCCCATTGGTTATTATAGGTCAGAGTGTTGTCCCAAATATAGTTATAGTATTTATTTTCATTTTTTGTAAGTTGGGTTGTTGCTGATTGTTGCCAACTGCTAACGTAGTATTTGGGAGTGAACTCACGACCCTGAGTGGATAGGAAACTATAAGAATAATTTGTTTTGAAATTAAGTTTGTTTGGAATAAAATCAATCTGTGCATAGAAGTTACTTAAAACTTGATAGTTCTCTTTGCTTGAATCAAAATATTTGGCTGTTGCAATGGGATTGTAAAAATTTGATGTATAACCTATTGCATCTGGAGATCCAAATTTGTCAGGAAAGCCTTTGTCGTTATTTTCATCATAAAGAGCTACAATCGGTGGGCAGTTGAAGGCTTTCTGCCATGCTTGATTATTAGGCACTTGCTGGGTAGAATTACTGAATACACCATTGAATCCGACTTTCAGCCAATTGGCAGCGTCATAGTCGACAGAACCACGAAAGTTCATACGCTTGTAGTTGTTGTCAATGTTCATGATACCGTCTTGATATAAGTAGCTTGCACCTACAGAATAAACGGCTTTATCAGAACCGCCATTTATATTTAAACTGTGGTTTGTGATAACTGCAGTACGTAGAAGTTGATCATACCAATTGTTGTCAGCACCGAATGTCCAATTGTGAAAATCAGTGTCGGCATAGCTACCTCCATATTTATCAATAGATTGTTTGAAATGTGCTTGATAAGCATCATAATTTCCTTCAAGAAGCATGGTGGCGTATTCGTGCGCATTGCACAACTCAAGGACATTGGATGCTTTTTGAATACCGACATATCCGTCATAGGTGATTTTTGCTTTTTGGTTACGTGCTCCTTTTTTAGTAGTGATAAGTACTACACCGTTTGCAGCGCGTACACCGTATATAGCTGCAGCTGAAGCATCTTTCAAGATTGACATTTCTTGAATATCAGCGTTGTTCAAGAAGTTGATGTTATCGTAAAACATCCCGTCTACAACAAATAAGGGCTTACTATTGGAAAAAGAACCAATGCCGCGAATTTGTACAGTAGGCCCTTCTCCCGGTGCACCATTATTTACAATGTTGACGCCTGGTACTTTTCCCTGAAGAGCTGCCATCGGTGTGGTAGATGGTACTGAAGTTAGTGTTTCTCCCTTTACAACGGTAATAGGAGCAGTTAAATCTTTGGCTTTTGCTGCACCATAACCTATTACGATTATTTCTTCAAGTTGTTGTGAGTCTTCTTTTAAAATGATATTGATGGTAGATTGTCCATTGACTTTTATCTCTTGTGTCAGCATTCCAATATAGCTTACGACTAAGGTTGCATTTTCTGGTACATGGTTCAATGTATACTTTCCATTTAAATCAGTAACTACACCATTATTGGTGCCTTGTACGAGAATAGATACACCTATAAGAGCTTCACCGGAAATATCGGTTACAGTACCTATTACATTTTTTGTTTGGGCTAATGTAGATGTGGCTATTATTAGCAGACATGTCATTAGGAATAAACTTTTAAGATAAGAGACTCGTCTTAAAAGAAGATGTGGTTCTTTCTTCATTGCATTAATTTTTAGTGGATAACATTTGTTTTTTTAATTGATTTTTGCCCTGCGCAGTGCTTTAATTCAATTTTAGACAAATGTATGACTTGTGATATCTGAAAACAAAAAAACACCCTCATCACTAATACATAATTCTGATTTTTAATAGTTTTATAAATTCACATTTACTACTCAATTTTTTGTAATTATCTGATTATTAGATTTATGTATGCTCAATTTATTGTCAAAAAGAAATCGTTTAAATTTTGTGTAGATTTTAAATTTAGCTTTTTGCGAAGACGATAGCGATTGTTTTCAATAGAACGGATGGATAAATTCATTAACGAAGCAGTATCTTTGGTATCCATATTTAGTTTTAGACAAGCACAAAGTCTTAAATCGTTGGTGGTGAGTTGGGGATAATGCTCTTTCAATGTTTTGAAAAAATTATGATGTTTCTGTTCAAATTTGATGAGGAATATTTTCCAGTCGTCTTCTGTATTGAGATTATTGGCAAGTAGATGATTTATTTTTTGATAGAGTGGGATTAACGCCTTTTGTGTATTTTTAGAACAAATCTCATCTACTATTCTTTTTAAATTCAGAATTAGTTCGTTTTTCTGTATAATAAATGAGGTTTGTGTGAATAATTCTGCATTTTTTCTCTCTATTTCGTTCTGCAATTGTTCATTCATTTGACGTAGAAATTCTGTTTCTTTTATTTTCATTCGCTTTAGATTCTTTGCTTGTAATCGCTTCTTCATCAAGAGAAAAATGGCGAAAAAAGAGGCTATTATTAATAGGGTACAGACAAGATACCACCAGGAGGTAAGATACCACGGTGGGAGTATTCTAAAATGGATAATAGTATCATCAGAATAATTGTTCAGCCCATCTGTGGAATGAAGACGCAAGGTGTATTTTCCATGAGGTAGCCGGGCATAAGATATGTAATTTTGTTTTTTGGCTTGGCTCCATGTGCTATCGACATCTTCTAGTAGGTATTCTACAAATAAATTCTTGGCAAAGGCATCGTTGACAGAAAAGCCTATGGTCACTGTATTGTCTTGATAAGCGATTTTAATATCTTTATTAAGGAAGTTATTGTTTATACTATTATCTTTTCCTGTGCGTATGTATTCTAAATTTGGTGGAGTAAGGCTTATGTTGTTTGATTGCTTGCTTTTTTGAGAATTATGTATGATAAATCCTGTATCTAAACAAATTAATGAGAGAGAATCATTTAGTACGGATATGTTTTCGGATGCCGTAATAAGTGATAAATTGTCTGCTTCAATTTTGTAGGCTTCTTGAATGCGGGCAATGTAGCCGTCATAGAAGAATCTATAAACCGAAGAACTTGTAATGGCCCAACTTGCTTCATGATTGATGGGAACAATGCGTTTGAGAGAGTTAATATTTTTAAAGCATTGGTTTAGTAGTGGAGAGGATTGTAAGTTATCTTTGTTTTCGTTGTAAGCATAGAATTGGTCGTTTCCTAAAAAGAAAATACGTCCACTTGCCTTACATATCTGGAGATGTTTTGGAAGAGTTTTGTCTTTCTTGTGTCCGTAGTAGGTATAGTAGCGGAAAGCGTTCATTTCTTCATTCAGCCGACATTTGTAGACTCCATTGTTTACTGTCCCCAACCAGATGTTACCTAAATGGTCTATTTCGGCTTCATTGATAGGGTCAGGTATTTCTCGTATGATATGTACATCTTTTGTTTCCTTATTGATGATATAAACTTCTTTATAAGTAACGAGAATATTTATTTCTTTCTCATTATAATTAGTTTCTAACATTTTGAACACTCCAATGTCAATTCGGTAGGGTTGGTGTATGCTAAAGTCTGGGCGGATTTCTAGCAATCCCTTGTTATGACAACAAAAGAGTTGTCCATCTATTTGTTTAAAGGCCCATACTTGTCCCTCTGTACCTTTGAGAAATTTCATAGAAGAGAACATTTCAAGATCTTTGGTTTTCTCTTTATGGACGAAGTATACTCCCTGGTTGGTACCTATAAATAGATAGTCATTCCACAATGTGGCTGTATATACAGCACTTGAGATGCCTTCTGTTGTGTGATAGTAGCTCAATTTGTTTGTATATCGGATATATGCAAGCCCGCGGTCCATTGCCACCCATATATTGTTTTGCTGGTCTTCATATAAGGATAGAATAGTATTATTTTGTAAGGAGTTGGCAGCATGAAAATGGTTCAGTACATTTCCTTGTATGTCTACTTCGTAGATACCACTTAGCTGTGTCCCTAAGTAGTATGTATTTCGTTTGGCACAATAGATACCACAATTCAGTTCTTGTCCGTTTAATAATTTAGAGAGGGAATTGTTCCACGGAATAAAGTTTTTGCGGTCATATAGATAAATTTCTCCTGTGGAAGTACCTATTAAATAGCGTTCTTTCCCGTAGGGTAGAATAACACGAGTAAGAGTTCCATTTAGAAATTCACTGCCTTTTATCTTCTTCAGTTGTTTGTTTGCCAATTGGTATAGCGAACCATACATTTCCTGTACCCAATATTCATTCCTCACTTTGGTCAGCAATAGAAAACCTTTTGGGGTCGTTAGTTGCTGTATGGTGTGGTGATCATAGACATAAATATTGGAGAAAGATTGAAAATAAACTTTGTCATTGTCTATCCATATACGCCAAAAACTTTCATTTTCCAAGCTTTTAGGTGGGAGCATATTTTTGAAAGAAGTATATTGAAGTTTACCTGCTTGGTTTCTATCCCATCGTCCTAATTCCCCCAAAGCACCTACGTAAATTGTAGAATGGGATTCTACTGCCAAAGATCTTATCAAAGAAAAATTTGGCATTTGATAAATTTTCCATTCTATACCGTCAAATTCAAGCAATCCGATGTCATTTCCAAAGTAAGTAATTCCTTTCTCATCTTGTCCAATGGTCCAGTTCTTGTTTGCAGCATGATACTTATCGCGGGCAAAGTTTATAACGTATGGCTTTTGGTGAGCAATGGATGGAGTTATCACCAGTAAGGACAAGATAAATAAAATGAAGTGTCTTTGAATGCTCATGGTTCTCTTATTTTTCAGCTTTTCATAATAGTATGAGTGAACAAAAATAGGGAAAAAATGTAAAATAATAGTCTTTTACTGAAGTTTCATGGTTTTATCATCCGATGCCGAATTCTTCGTAGTCTAATTAAGCTCTGATTTTTATTATGGGGTTTGATATATTTACAAGATGAAGTATTGTCTGAAGTCGTTCTTATGCTATGATAATTTACTAGTACTTTGTTGTAATACAAGCAAGCTTTCCGGTCCCATATTGAACAGCAAATCGATAATGCTGAGGTTGGGCAGGAAGCCGAGTCTTTCCTGAAATACCTGGTAGTAGGGTTGGGGAAAGAAATCGGGGTCTTCCGTACGGAAATCCTTTTTGGGATGAATACGTTCGCGGAAATCCGCTTCATCGGATGTAATCCCGGTCTTATACTCCGAGGTTCGTTTCAGGGTTGGCTGTATGTCTATCAGGGAGCAGACGAGGTGGCAAAGTTCTTCGTTGAAATCGGCTAAAAACTCATATTTCTTTTCATAAAAAGGACGGAAATCATCTTTGTAATATTCAAAGAAAGGTGTATGGTTGTATGCCGATTCAATGGCATTCCAGTGCAGATGACGCCAGTTGCCGTGGTCGGAGATACGGATATCACGCATCGGACATTTCGGTGTGTCGGGTTTGACTGTAGGAATGGAAAGGGCAAGTTCACCGTCGGGCGCAGCAATAGTGCAACGGTTACGATACGTCTGTTTGGTATAATGGTCGTGCTGTTCGATATATATTTGGTCGTATGCCAACAGTTTGGTATAGTATTCAACCGGAGCCAGATAGGCGGAAGAAAGATAGACGGTCATTTGAATTGAGCATTTAAGAATTAAAAATTAAAAAATAAGAACCGGCAGGAGTTACTGCCTGGTACTTTATCATTTGGCTGTTTGATTATCACTTTATTTTTCTCCATATCCTGTCCCAGCGATACCCGTTGAACAATCCCGTATCCTGCTCCTTTGAGAACCAGATGACGGCGGCCTTTCCGATGACATGGTCTTTGGGGACAAGTCCGAACAAACGGGAGTCTGACAGGTTTATCGAGTTGTTGGCACCCACCCAATAGTAATCTTTCATAAAGTAACAATGCTGTACAGGTTTTCCTTCTATGTATAGTGTATCATTTTTGATGTCTGCCCGTTTCCTTTCATGCAACACCAATGTGTTGCGCAGCAGTGTCATGTTCCAGGGATATACACGTACGGCTTTCCCTTTGCCAGGGATGATGAGAGGTTTCAGTACGTCAACCGAGTCTTCTTTATCGGCAGGCTCTATCCAGTTGTTTGTTCCTAAAGCCTGTTCCAACAGATAATACTCGTACCTGCTGAAGCTGCGTACGTTTTTTGCCGTATCCTGTCCCAATAATACGTTGGGGCGGATAGAAAGGATAGTGAGCAGTGAGTCTAACTGCTTCTCTTTCTTCCGGGGATATGTATAAAGGAACTTCTGGTCGGGAGCGTTTTTTTCCGAAGGAATTACGGAGAAAAGAGAATCTACCCATAAAGTATCTCCCGGTACTCCCAGGCAACGGCCGATGTATACTTCTCTCTGGTCGATTGCTGTTTGTGAGAGGTTGGCAGGGTTATTGAATACAAGAATGTCATCCTTACGTACTGGTTTGTCGCCCCAACGGTGATACCCCCATAAGCTTATGAAAGGCAACCGTAGTCCGTAGCTCCATTTGTTTACCAGGATGCGTTCACCGCGGTACAGTGAGTTTTCCATTCCTGTGGAAGGAATCAGATAGGAAGTTGCAACGCAGCTCCGGAGCAATATCACTGTAAGTATTACTCCGGTCAGGGTAGCTGCAATCTTCCAATTCCTTCTCCGCATAGTGTGTATTGATCGCTAACTTCCGGTCACTGTATTAATGTACCCACTTGAAGATGCGGTTCCAACGGATTTTTCCATCAAACCAACCACGGTCTTTATCTAATGAGAGCCAGACAACGATAGGCTTACCTACTACGTGGTCTTCCGGTACGAAGCCCCAGTAGCGGGAGTCAAGGGAATTATGGCGGTTGTCGCCCATCATCCAATAGTAGTCCAGCTTGAAGGTGTAGGTGTCTGTTTTTTGTCCGTTGATGTAGATACCGTCCGGTTTTTGTTCCAGTGTATTGCCTTCATAAGCTACGATGCAACGTTCGTAAATGGGCAGGTTATCTTTGTTCAGGGTAATGGTCGCACCTTTTTCCGGTATCCAGACTGGACCGTAATTATCCCGTGTCCACTTTGTATAGAGGTTTTGCGGATACATTTGTCCTGAAAGGTTTTCCGGTTCCATGACGATGCGGCTGACCAGTTTTTTATTGCCGGCGAGCGTATCGTACATTTTCTGGGTGAGGGGCAGGTGGTACACCGGAGTCAGTCTGCCTTGAGCATCGCGGCGGTCCAATCCCATCTGCATAAGTCCTTCTTCATAATTGAAGTCATCGGTCATCAGTATCTGGTCGTCGTTACTGATGCCCAATTCGCGAAACATCTCTTCCGGTATGTACGGGCCGGTGGTCTGTACGAAATAGTTGAGCTGCATCTCTTCCGGATTCTCGATGGCTTTTCCGTCGATGTACACTTGTGTATCTTTGATTTGCAGGGTATCTCCCGGCAGGCCGACGCAGCGTTTTACATAGTTCTCGCGGCGGTCGACCGGACGTACCACAATATCACCGTACATTTGCGGATTGGTACGGATCAGATTACGGCCGGCATTGTAATAAAGGTCGTAGACGGTACGCTGCTGGTCGCGCGTCAGACTGTCCATATTGATTTTATTGGGATATACGCGCTGTCCTTCCCTGTAAGCCAGGCTGTAAAAATCTTCTTGCTGTCTGTTAAGCGCTACCGTATCACCCGCAGGAAAGTTGAACACGACAATGTCATTCAGCTTCACTTTTCCGAAACCCGGTACGCGTTTGTATTCCCATTGCGGCCATTCAATGTACGATTTGGTGTTGAATATCGGCAAAGTGTGTTGTGCCAACGGCATGGAAAGCGGTGTGTTCGGTACACGCGGACCGTAGCTCATTTTACTTACATACAGAAAGTCACCCACCAGCAATGATTTTTCCAGTGAAGACGAAGGTATCTGATAGTTCTGGAATATGTAGATATTCACAAAATAAACAGCCACCAAAGCGAATACAATGGCGTCTACCCAACTCATAATGCCACGCACAGCCGGATTCTTGGATTTTTTCCAGAAACTCCAAGGTATTTTCTTGCTGATGTAGATGTCAAATATGAAAGGAAGTACAATCAGTCCCCACCAACTTTTCACCCAGACAAGGAACATCAGGTAGAGCAGGGTAACTATGCCGAATTTGACCCATTGGGCACGTGTTGCTTTTCTCATAATACTTTAGTCTTTTAAAAATGGAAATAAATCGCTCATGCCTAAGAAACCTTGTTTGCCGGCTGTATATTCTGCTGCCAACACAGCTCCCAAAGCAAAGCCGCTGCGGGTCTTGGCATCATGGGTAATGGTGATGCTGTCTGCCTCTGAATCGTAGCGGATGCTGTGAATGCCCGGTACTTCTCCCTCGCGGATAGAGCTGACCGGAAGTTCGTCGGCAGCGCATTCGACAGAGCCTGACACGGTTCCATCCGGTGCTTGCAAGGTACCTTTTACCCAACGGCTTTTGCGGTCGAGATTATCCAGAATACCTTCGGCCAGGGTAATGGCAGTGCCGCTTGGAGCATCCAGCTTGTGTATATGGTGAGTTTCGCTCATTGTTACGTCGTAAGCAGGGAACCGGTTCATGATCTTCGCCAGATATTTGTTGACGGCCGAGAATATGGCTACTCCCAGACTGAAATTAGATGACCAGAACAGGGTTTTTCCACCTTCGGAACAAAGCTTTCTTACCTCTTCACCATGTTCTTCCAGCCAGCCTGTACTGCCCGAAACCAATTTTACGTCTGCCTTGAAAGCTTTCATATAATTGTTGTAGGCTGCCGTCGGATTGGTAAATTCTATGGCGACATCGGCACTTTTGAATGCGGCCGATTCAAAATCCTCCTGGTTATTCACATCGATGATGCTGACAATTTCGTGTCCGCGGCTTAAGGCAATCTTCTCGATTTCCTTACCCATTTTTCCGTAACCGATTAATGCGATTTTCATTGTTTCTTTGGTTTTTATTCAGTTTATCAACGAACTATATGTCGCAAAGGTAATCTTTTTCTTACATTTGCGCACAACATTAACGATAAGTTAACAATGGAACAATTGCTGCATTACGTTTGGAAGCATAAGATATTTCCTTTAATGCCTCTCCAGACAACCTCCGGACAGCCGGTCGAAGTGATAGATCCCGGTTTGCCGAATACTGATGCAGGCCCCGATTTCTTTAACGCAAAACTGAAAATAAACGGTACGCTTTGGGTGGGTAACGTTGAGTTGCATACGCAGGCTTCGGACTGGTTTCGTCACGGACATAACCGGGATACGGTTTACGATAATGTTATTCTGCATGTGGTGGGCGAGTCGGATTGCGAGGTGTACTATGCCAACGGCGGTATTGTTCCCCAGCTACTGTTGCACTGTCCGGACAATGTCCGCCAGCGTTATGACGAATTACGTCAGACGGAAATATACCCTCCTTGTTATTCCATTCTTGCTTCCTTACCGAAACTGACGGTCCATTCCTGGTTATCGGCTTTGCAGGTAGAGCGTTTTGAACAAAAGGCACAGGCCATTGCCGCACGTCTGGAGCGTTGCAACAATCATTGGGAAGATGTATTCTTTATTACCCTTGCCCGTAATCTGGGTTTCGGTTTGAATGGCGATGCTTTTGAAGCGTGGGCCGGTTATCTGCCTTTCCGTGCGGTAGACAAGCATCGGGATAGCCTTTTTCAGGTAGAGGCGTTCTTTTTAGGACAGGCCGGGCTTTTGGAAGAAGATTGGCAGGAGGATTGTTACTACCGGGAACTTCAGAAAGAGTTTCATTATTTGCAGCGCAAGTTCGAATTGTCAGCTCCAGTGAGCAGTGACCGGTGGCGTTTTTTACGTTTGCGTCCCGGCAATTTCCCCCATGTGCGCCTGGCACAGCTTGCCTGGCTGTATCATAAGGAACAATCTTTGTTTTCACGAGTTATGGCGGCCGAAACTGCGGAAGATATAAAGAAGATAATATCCGCACGGACTTCGCCCTATTGGGAGACACATTTTACGTTTAAAAAAAGCTCGCCCCATCAAGAAAAGCGTTTGGGAGAGAATGCTTTGAACCTTATTCTTATCAACACCGTTATCCCTTTTCTGTATGCTTACGGAATGCACAGAGCAGATGAACGGCTTTGTGACCGTGCCACTTGTTTTCTTGAAGCATTGAAAGCCGAGAACAATCATGTCACCCGTCTGTGGAGTGGAGCCGGACTTCCCGTTTATACTGCGGCCGACTCACAGGCTTTGCTTCAGCTTCAAAAAGAATATTGCGACAGGAAGGACTGTTTACGCTGCCGCTTCGGTTATGAGTATTTGAGGGGTAAGAAGTAACAGATGTAAATTCCCGCCGGCTTTTCATTGTAAATTTCCGGCTTGTCGTATATTTGCACTTTAAATCGGAATAACTCGTATCTATTATGAAAGCTATTAATTTTGTTGTTTGTCTGTGCATGGCGTTTATGCTCTCAACTTTCAACAGTCTGGCAGCCGGAGAGGATTTCAAGTCATTTCTCCATAAGTTTACATCCAGTGCTTCATTTCAGTATTCACGTATCAAGTTTCCTTTGAAATCGCCTATCGTATTGTTGCAGGATGACGGCGAGACAGAGCAGACTTTTCCTTTTACCCGTGATAAATGGGCGTTGCTGGATAGTGAAACATTGAAAGAAGGACGTATCACAGAAGAGGAAGGAGGAGTTTACATCTCACGTTTTACCCGGGATGAACCTGCCTATAAAGAATTTGAGGCGGGGTATGACGAGTCGGAGCCCTCGCTCCGCGTTGTGTTTGAGCTGGTGGATGGTAATTGGTATGTGACCGACTGCTATAATGATTGGTATAATCTAGACCTGCCTATCGGGGAGCTGGAAGAGACTGTCCGTACAATGCAGGAGGAGAATAAAAGCTTTGAGGAGCTTCATCCGTAACATCTGCTGTCGTTTTCGGATTTTTGCACAAGGGCATGTGCTTTTTGCATTGGGGCAAACAATACAAAAAAGTCCGTCGGATAATTTCCGATGGACTTTTTTGTATCTGACTCCGGTATTGAATTTTTTCTTTCAGAGTATTATATCATATCCGGTGTATATTACCATCCCGGATTGTTAGGGCGTAAATTGGGATTCTTATCTATTTCGTCCTGCGGAATAGGCCATAGATAGTCTCTTTCGTTGACTACACGGTCATAAAGTTTCTTGTTTACGATATCTTTCACCGGGCCTGCCACTTCCTCCAGTAAGCCCCAACGTCTCATGTCACTGAAGCTCCAGCCTTCTGCTGCCAGTTCTACAGCGCGTTCATGACGGATACGGGCAAATACTTCTTCTTTGGTTCTTGCTTCCATCCAAGGCTTACCGTTATTGATTTCAGGCATATTTACACTGGCACGGTTACGGACTTTATTGATATAATATACAGCTTTTTCCTGATCTCCGTTTTCCATCTGGTTATAACATTCGGCGAGCATCAGATACACATCGGCCAGTCGGATGATAGGAAAGTTGATCGGAGTGTCGGCACGGTTATTGATAGCACCGTCCATGTTGCCCTCTGCTACGAATTTTCTCCAGAGATAGAGCTGATAATTCTGATTGACACGGATGAAACCATTGTTTTCATGGGCATCACCCTGTTTTTCCAGGAGAATGAATTCTGTATCTTTCGGCGCATTTTTCACCCAGCCGGCATAGTGTGTGTAGGGAAGAATAATAGATGCTTTCATACGCGGGTCGCGATTTTCGTACATTTCCAATAGCTTCTCGTGGCTTGCAGGATAAGTTACCACTTTTTTGCTGTTGTCCAGCTTGGCATAGAGTACTTCTTTCCTTATATCTATATTCTCGTTATAACCTTCGAAGTAGTCGTTCCAGTCAAAGGGCTTTCCGTCTTTACATTCATAGCTGTCTACAAAATCTATAGAGGCCATGACATTGTTCCAGCAACTTCCATAGGAAGCACGGCTACCCATATAGAAAGTCGTGGGCATACCGAAATCCTGTCCTACACCCCCTATGTTCTGAATGGCGAAAATCATTTCACTGCTTTCATCACCACCCGGTTTGAACAAGCCTGCATAATCCGGGTAGAGTTCTTTTTCGCCATATTTGCCTTCCTTGTTTGTTACAACAGCCTCAAAACATTCTTTGGCGGCTTCATACTCTTTGGCATAGAGTAGCACTTTACCCTTCAGCGACATGGCAGCAGCCTTGGTAGCTCGACCGGCATTGGACGCATCCCATTCTGTAGGCAGGTAAGTATCGGCGTTGTCCAAGTCGTCAATGATAAATTTGCGTACTTCTTCCAGACTTTTTCTTGGCTCCAGCATGTTCATGAAATCTTCGGCTACGATAGTGCTTTCATCATAAACAGGTACAGGACCGAAGAAGTCCATCAGAGTAAAATAATAGAGTGCACGCATAAATCGGGCTTCAGCTTTGTATCTCAGTTTCAGCTCATCGCTCATATCGCACCGGTCTACGTTTTGAAGCAAGATATTGGCACGGGCTATGCCTTCGTACAGATTTTTGAATTTTCCGGTTACTAATCCGGAAGTAGAGTTATAAGTACCGCGACCTATAACTGCGTATGATGCAGGGTCATATCCGCTGCCGATGCCACCTAAACAGTCAAGACCGAACTGACGTCCAAAAATATCATCTGACTGCATTTGGCTGTAGACACCCATCATAATTTGGTCTGCATGGTCTTGAGTCTGGAAAAAGGTTCCCGAACTCAATTGGTCTTCAGGATATACATCCAAATCATAGCAGCTGCTTGTAAGGAATAGAGAAGCAGCCAATGTGATAAAGAGTTTATATTTTTTCATTTTATTCAATGTTATTGGTTAAAAGCTAAGGTTAATGCCGAACACTACATTTTTCATGGCAGGATAATCAATGCTTCCTCCTATTTCAGGATCGAAGCCTCTGAAAGAGGTGAAAGTGAAGAAGTTCTCCAAACTACCGTAGAAGCGAAGACGTTCTAATGAAATTTTCTTGGTTAATTTGGCTGGAAGCGTATACCCCAGTTGGATATTACGTATTTTCAGATAAGCCAGATTCTCCAGGTAGAAGTCGCTCATTTGTTTGTTTCTTTGGTCTTGGTATTCCAGCAGGCGCGGATAGGTTGCATCTGTTCTGCCTTCGTACCATCTGCCGTCTGCCACTTCCTTGTTCAGTTGATAGCCGTGGCGTACACTGGGGGTATTGGCCAAATCATTTTGCCAGTAAATTTTAGCACCGGCTTGCCCTTGCAGCAGCATGGCAAAATCAATCCCCTTATAAGAAGCATTCAGATTCAGACCAAATTGGAATTTTGGGTTCGGGCCATCGCTTACGATTTCGCGGTCATCCATATCGATAATACCGTCCTGGTTGATGTCTTTGTAAAGCAAGTCACCTTTTTGCGGAGTACCGAAAGCTGCGAACGGATCAACTTTTTTGCCGTCTACCACCGGAGCATTGTTTATCATTTGCTGTACCAATGCCAAATCTTCATCGGTTTGGATGATGCGGTCGCAACGCAACAGGTATTGTGAATTGATAGCATGTCCTTCCCAAATGATATTAGCGCCGCTGTAGGTAATGCCACCTTTGTCTTTGCCTTTATATTTGGTCACTTCATTCTTTACATAAGTAAAGTTTCCGTTTACCGAGTAGGAGAAATCTCCTATTTTATCTTGCCAACCCAGTGTAAGTTCCACACCTTGGTTCAACACCTCTGCACTATTTTGTTTGGGAATGGATGCGATACCGTGTACGGCAGGTGCGGGGAGATTGATGAGGATATCTTTGGTTTTCTTGTGGAAGTAATCCATTGTACCGGTCAGACGATTGTTGAATAGCCCGAAATCAATACCTACATTGGTCATATAAGTTGACTCCCAGGTTAAATTAGGATTGGCAATACGGGCTTGTGCCAGACCTAATGCCACTAAATTGTTCAGACTGTAGTTGAAAGCACCGTCATCGTTTTTGTTGGCATATAAAGCCAGGGCATCGTAGTTGCCCACTGCATTGTTGCCTAACGAACCGTAAGACAAACGCAGCTTCAGTGTGCTCAATCCTTTGTCTCTTAATCCTTCCATGAATTTTTCCTGTTCTAAACGCCATGCAAAAGATGCGGAAGGGAAGTATCCGGTACGTTTGGATTTGAGGAAGCGGGAAGATTGGTCGGCTCTCAAATTGATTTCCAGCAAATACTTCTGTTGCCAATCCAAGTTGACACGACCGAAGAAAGAACGCATGGCCCACTCTGCACTGCTTCCACTGGCAGATGCATCACCGATAGCACCATTAAGTACTCCAAGGCTGGTATCTATCATATCATATTTAGTAGCTTTAAAATTGTGTGAACGGTATTTTTCCTGGCTGGCACCCAACATTGCATTGATACCTAACGCATCGTTTATCAGGCGAGTTTCATAACGGGCTACTACATCATTGAAGAATCGGTCTATCTTTCCGTCGTAGTTCATGATGCTGCTTTTCTTCTTATTGGTGAAAGTTACTATTTCATTTCTGAAGTCCCAACCTTCAAGGAAGACCGGTTTGCTGCTTCGCTCTTCATCTACAAACTCATAGGAGTAGGAGCCTGTCAGGGTAAAACCCTTGAATGGTTTGAGTGTTGCTATAAAGCGGCTTCGTACATTGGTCTTGTGAATGTTACCGTCCACGGAGTTCAGACGAAGCAATGGATTGTTGTTGGCTGATTGGGAAGAGTCTTCCGAGTTGTTCATAGCACCGTAGCGTCCGTCGGGAGCACGGAATACCATACCCGGAGTGGTGGCTGAGGCAAATTTAAATACATCGCTTACTGTACTTCCTTCACTTTGATACTTGGCTGCAGGATCCATGTTGGAAACGTAGCCACTGACTTGAGCGGCCAGATTCAGCCATTTTTTAACATCGGCAGAGACATTCAGACGGGCATTATATTTCTCAAAACCGGTGTTTTCCATTACACCCGGATTGTTTTGATAGCCGAAAGATGAGTAGAATTTAGTTTTTTCACTACCACCGTTCATGGAAATAACATGATTGTGTGCAACGGAGGATTTAAAGGTTTCTTCCAGCCAGTTGGTATTGGGATATTTCAACGGATTTTTTCCTGCATCAGCACGCCATTCTTCAATAAGAGCCTGGTCCTTAAAGGGCTTTGCCATGCCAGACTGCTCATATCCTTCGTTAATCAGTTCCATGTAATCGGCATAGTTGGATACCGGATCCATGTGGTGGGGAATGGTGGTTGAAGTACAAGATATGTAGCCGTTATAGTCTATATGGATACTTCCCGCCTTGCCTTGCTTGGTGGTAATTAAGATAACACCATTGGCCGCCCGTGAACCGTAGATAGCCGCAGAGGCGGCATCTTTCAGGATAGATATAGATTCAATATCCTGAGGATTGACCGTATTGATGCCGGCTTCCGCACCATCAATGATGACCAGGGGAGCCGATTCGTTCAAGGTACCTTGTCCTCGTACTGTTATAGTAGCATTGTCATTACCTGGTTGGTTGCTGCCGCTCATAACGCTCACACCTGCTGCTACACCGGCCAAAGCTTGTGATACATTGGTAATGGGACGGCTTTCTGTCAGTTCTCCTACATTTACAGAAGAAACAGACCCTGACATGTTTACTTTTTTTTGAGTACCATAACCCACTACCACTACTTCTTCCAAGGTCTCGGAGTCTTCTTTCAGATGGATATTCAGATTTTTGGTTGTTCCGGTAATTTGAATTTCCTCGGTAAGAAAACCGATGTACGAAATTTCCAAGACAGAGTTAACCGGAACTTCAATTGAAAATTTACCATCGATGTCTGTGATTGTACCAGTAGTACTTCCTTTTACATGTACATTGGCACCGATAACCGGTCCGTACTGGTCCGTTACGACTCCTGTCACAGTTTTTACTTGAGTAATACTTTCTATTGCATGATGATGGGGCGTTTCGTTCTGGGTATTGCCGGCCCATGCAACAGTGTAGGTAGAAGCTAAAATCAAGGATGCTCCCAATACAATTCTCTTGGGTAGAGAAATCGGGTCTTGCTTTTTTCTCATAAAACAACTAATTAAGGTTAAAAAAACTACGGATATAAATTTCTTATATCTTATATTGACCGCAAATATATGTGTAAAATGCATAATAAACAATACGAGAATTTATTTCTATCGCAGGCCCGTAAAGAACCGTATCCAATGTATTTCCGCTATTTCTTCCTAATCAATAATATGTAAATTAATATGATACAGACAAATGGGAATGACAACTCTTTTTCTGTTTCAGCTTGTTGTCTGAGGTATGATATAAGGGCTTATGACATTTTTAGACCTCTTCTGTACGATTTATGTCACTCTTTTTTTTGAAAGAGCTTTTTCTTTGTACAATACTTAATTATAAGATTCACTTACGCGGAGGAGATGTTGGGTATTTAAAATGAAACATATAAATAACCTTAAGTAAATAAATATGATGCAATTTAGTAAATGGACAATGGGAGTAGGGATGCTCCTCGGGACTTTGTTACCGGTAAGTGCAGAAGCCCAGGTAGTGAAGAATGACAAACTGCTTTCTTTTGAAGACCCGCAAATACCGGTATTTATTTCGGGAACGGATTCCCGTTTGGAAATCAGTGATGAACATTATAAAGATGGTTTGCAGAGCTTGAGTTGGACATTTAATCCGGGGGCTGTGCTTTCTATCAAAAAGGATTTGAAGTTCGAGAAAAAAGACCCTACCGGAAAAGATACCTATCTTTCCGCTTTCATTGTATGGGTGTACAATGAGCAAGCACAGGACAAGAAAATAGAGTTTGAATTTTTAAAAGATGGAAAGAAATGCACTTCTTTCCCATTTGGAATCAACTTTACCGGTTGGCGTGCAGCATGGGTGTGCTATGAACGTGATATGGTGGGGACGCCGGAAGAGGGGATGAATGAAATCCGTATTATTGCTCCCGATACAAAAGGGAAGTTATATTTAGATCATATTATACCCGCCAGTAAGGTGGATGCCCGCCAGCAGACGGCTGACGTGCAAGTTCCGTTTGTGAATAAGGGAACTACCAATCATTGGCTTGTTATTTACGAACATTCTTTGTGGAAGCCGGATATACCCTTGACTGCCGTTAGCGAAACGCAGAAACAGGAAATGCGGAAAATAGAAAAACGCTTCAGGGATATGCTCTATACACCCGGAAAGTTGTCAGATAAGGAAATGACGGCTATCCGTAAACAGTATGACTACTATAAGATTACGTACAAAAACGGGAAAGTGAGCGGTCTGCCTATCTTCATGGTGCGTCAGGCGGAAGCTTACGAACGTATGATACCGAATTGGGATAAGGATATGTTTACCAAGCTGGGTATGGAAATGGACAAGTATTTCAAACTGATGAAACGTATTGCCATAGCCTATAACAATGCAGCGGATGTTGCTGCGCAGGATGAATTGAAGCAAAAGTTCCTTGCCATGTACGACCATATTACCGACCAAGGTGTGGCTTACGGCAGTTGTTGGGGAAACATCCATCATTACGGTTACAGTATGCGCGGACTCTATGTAGCCTATTTCCTGATGAAGGAGGTACTGAATGAAGCCGGCAAGCTGAATGAAGCCGAACGCACGCTGCGCTGGTATGCCATCACTAACGAGGTTTATCCTAAACCTACCGTAAACGGTATAGATATAGATTCTTTCAATACGCAGACCCAGGGACGTATGGCCAGTATCCTGATTATGGAGGATACTCCGGAAAAGCTGCAATATCTGCGTTCTTTCTCGCGTTGGTTGGATTATGGATGCCGTCCGGCTCAAGGCTTGTCGGGTTCTTTCAAGAAAGATGGAGCTTGTTTTCATCATCGTAATAACTATCCCGCTTATGCTGTCGGTGGGTTGGATGGAGCCACGAATATGATTTATTTATTGAGCGGAACAGAGTTCAAGGTGTCTGAACTGGCGCATTCCACTGTTAAGAACGTGCTGCTCACGATGCGGTTTTATTGTAATTTGAAGCAATGGTCTCTTTCCATGTCAGGTCGTCATCCTAACGGAAAAGGAGAACTGATTCCCATTCAATATGCTACTATGGCTATTGCAGGAACACCGGACGGTAAGCAGGAATATGATGCCGACATGGCTGCTGCTTATCTGCGTTTGATGGCTTATGTCAATAGGCCCGATGAAGATGCTCCTGATTATCTTCCGAAGGCTTCCACTCGTCAAGAGTTGGAGATGAAGAAACTGCTTGAAGCACAGGGATTCCGCCCCGAACCCGATCCGCAAGGCAACCTTGCATTGGGCTACGGTTGTGTTTCCGTACAGCGTCGGGATAATTGGGCGGCTGTAGTGCGTGGACATTCCCGTTATCTGTGGGCTGCCGAACACTATCTTCCCGCCAATTTCTACGGCCGTTATCTGGCACATGGCAGTATGCAGATATTAACGGGTAAACCCGATGAAATGGTGACTTTTACTACTAGTGGCTGGCAAGAAAACGGCTTCGACTGGAATCGCATTCCGGGAGTGACGAGTATTCATCTGCCTTTTGAGCAATTGCGCGCCAAGGTATTGAATGTGGATGTTTACTCAGGTATGGAAGAAATGCTTTATTCCGATGAGGCCTTTGCCGGTGGGCTGTCCCAGGCCCGCCTGAATGGTAACTTCGGTATGAAGCTGCATGAGCATGACAAATATAACGGCTCTCACCGTGCCCGTAAGTCTTTCCACTTCTTTGACGGTACGATAGTATGTTTAGGTACGGACATTGAGAATGCGAATACAGAGTATCCTACCGAGACGACTGTTTTCCAATTAGCAGCCATTACTCCTGAGAATCATAAATACTGGGATGGTTACAAGAGTGACGGACAGACTTATATCGATCCGAATGGGGTAGGGTACTATCTTTCCAAATCCTCTATGAGAAGTGCGAAATATGAAAAGAATTTCCCGCAGGTTACAGTCGGTGAACGAAGTACAAAGCCGACTTCGGGCGATTGGGTTTCCTTGACGCTGCAACATGGTAAGGCTCCGAGAGGCGCTTCTTATGAATATGCCGTATTGCCCCGTACGGACGCTGTTTCCCTGAAAGCATTTGCGAAGAAGCCTTCCTATAAAGTTCTTCAGCAGGATCGTAATGCCCACATAGTCCGTTCTTTGACGGATAATCTTACCTCTTATGTTTTGTTTGAAACTCCTCAGACGCTTCCTGCAGACGGTCTGTTACAGAAGGCGGATACTTCCTGTCTGGTTATGATTCGTGAAGATAGAGGCAAACTGTTACTGACTGTTTCCCAGCCGGATTTGGCATTGTACCGCGGTCCGAGTGATGAGGCTTTTGATAAGGATGGAAAGCGGATTGAACGGAGTATCTATTCTCGTCCGTGGATTGATAACGAGAGTGGAGAAATTCCCGTGACTGTTACATTGAAAGGTTGGTGGAAAGTAGCGGAAACACCGTATTGCAAACTTGTTTCGGCAGATAAGAAACAAACAGTGTTGCGTTTTACGTGTAAGGATGCTGCAAGCTTTGATGTAGAGTTGTTGCGTAAATAGGTTTTGATTAAATCTTTTTTGTCATGACGGAATTAAAGAATATCATGTTTTGTGCAACTGCCTTTGCCCCCTCTTTATTGGGGGCAAAGGAGCTGCCTAATATTATTTATATTGTAACCGACCAGCAGACAGCTTCTGCCATGAGTTGTATGGGAAATACAGATGTACACACGCCGAATATGGATCGTTTGGCACAGGCAGGTATTTTATTTAAAAATGCTTATTGCTCCGCTCCGTTAAGCGGTCCTTCCAGGGCATCCATGTTTACAGGACATACTTCCCACGAAGTCGGACTCTCCCGAAACAACGTTCCTATGGCCGATTCTTTGCGTACTGCCAGTTTAGGCTGGTTAATGCAACGTGCCGGTTATGAGTGTGCTTATGGTGGAAAATGGCATGTACATACCCCTTCCATGCCCGATGGTGAGTTCGGCTTTTCTACCATTCATCCGCATAATGATAATGGCTTGGCTGAAGCTTCTGTTGCTTTCCTTGAGCAGAAACATTCCAAACCCTTTTTTCTTGTAGTGGGGTTTGATAATCCCCATAATATCTGTGAGTATGCGCGCAGTCAGAACTTACCATTTGGCAATTTGCCCGAACTTCCTCAAGATGAATGGCCCGGACTTCCTTCAAATTTTGCCCGTAATCCTTATGATGCCGATGTAATAGATTATGAACAGACATTGAACTATTCGGCTTATCCAACCCGTCATTATTCTCCTGATGATTGGCGGCGTTATCGCAGCCTTTACTTCCGGCTGGTGGAAAAGGTGGATGCTGAGATTGGTAAGATTGTCGATGCAATTGATAAACAGGATTTGTGGAAGAATACGGTAATTATCTTTACAAGCGATCATGGTGATGGTATGGGTGCGCATCATTGGAATCAGAAATCGGCTTTATATGAAGAAGTAGTGAATGTACCTTTGATAGTTACCCTTCCCGGAAAGAAGAATGCCGGCAAAGAAATGCCCCAACTTATTAATGAAGGTGTCGATTTCTTCGCTTCCGTATGTGACTGGGCGGGAATTTCCCTTCCTGGAGGTTTACATGGCGTCTCTTTTAGGTCTTTGGTGGAAAAAGCTGATCCTCAACAGGCACACCAGCCTTATATTGTCAGTGAGACTACATTTGATAAAGGAGTTGCCCGAGGTTGGGCCTTGCGTACTCCGCGTTATAAATATGTATTGTATGATAAAGGGCTGTATCGTGAGCAGCTTTATGACATGCTGAATGACCGCGGAGAAATGAGGAACTTGGCTATAGAGAAAAAATATCGGCAAATTCTCTTACAACATCGTGCTTATTTGAATGAGTGGATGAAACTGCATCATGTAGTTCAAATACGTCCTGAGGTGCATTTAATTCCGGATATGTAAATCGGAAAGTGTGTTAAAATGCTGATAATCTTACATCATGTCATTCACTTTGCTTAGAATGTTCTTTCATTTCTGTCATTAAATCATCGTTGGAAGACGTTAGGCCGATAATGACCGAAAAGCATTTTGACACACTTTCTTTCTCTGTTTTTATTCTTATTGGTATGAAGATAGCAAATCGTTTACTGCTATCCGGTAATTGGTTAGTTTACTGGTTTTATGTATAGTTTTTTTAGCTTTACGGTTACCGTTGGGTAGCAGATATTCCCAAAAGTTCTTCATTTTCATCAATAACTGTGTTTCACCGCCTTGTAACTGTTCTTCATAGCTGTTGTATATCGCTGTATGTAGCTGTTTTACTTTGGATAGCATTTCATCAGGAGACAGCTTTCTGTTTTGTTGGTATTCCCAAGCTAAAGCCGGATTGGCAAGCAGACCGCGCCCTATTACAACTCCTGCCAATCTCGGAAAACGTTCGGTAACGGTCTGTATATCTTCTATTGTATGCAGGTCTCCATTATACAACAAGGGTTTATCGCATCCATGATAAAAAGCCTCAAATCCGTTTAAATCTACCTCTCCTTTATATTGCTGTTTCCCTAAACGCGGATGCAGGATGATGTGGGATAGGGGAAGTGTGTTCAGTAACGGTAGGAGTGCAAGGCATTCATTGGCGTTTTCCCAGCCTAATCTGAGCTTGACTGAGAAACGGATTTGAGGATATTTTTCTGTGGCAGCAGTCAGTAGTTCTTTTATTTCTTCGGGATACGGCAACATTCCTGCTCCGTTATGCCGTTTGGCCAGCATGGGGAAAGGACACCCCAGATTGATGTCTGCTTCCTGGTAATTATGCTCGATAAAAAGGGATACAATCTGTTCCAACGTGCTTGGTTGGGGGGCAATCAGTTGGGGGATCAGGTGTATATTCCGATTGTTTTCCGGGTTTATATCGCGTATGTCTTTTCGGCGGATTTCACCGTGTTCCACACGTACAAAAGGAGAATAATAGGTGTCGATACCGCCGAAGATACAAGCATGTGCTTGTCGGTAAGCAGCATCTGTATATCCTTGAAGAGGAGAGAAATGGATAGGCAATAAATTCTTGTTCATAACCGCAAAGATACGTTTTTATTCTTTATCTTTTATAGGAATAACCATATTCCAAGAGTGTGATGCATTCTCGAATCCGCCGGGACCATCCATAGTGGCAAAGAAAATGTAAGTAGGTTTGCCGTTTTCAAAGAAAATAAAGGGGCGTTCCAGTTGCCCTTGCATCTCCACTTTTCCGTCTTCCCATTCTATGGAACGGGAATAGGCTTTGGGAGCCTTGTCTACTGTCCACTGGATACCGTTTTCAGAGTGTGCCATAACACCACCGCCCCGTTCTCCTGTAAATTTGGCTACATGGTCTTTGAATAGGATGTGATAGCCTTCGGTGTCTTTCCATAGGAAAGGGTCTTCGGCTTCACCTTGTCCGTCTACTTCAAAGATAGGCTGATTGTTGTTCAATACATGGTAAGGACCTTCTATTGCAGGAGCATAGGCTATTCCGAGACTCATTGCCGAATGTTCGTAATTGTTAGTGTAATGGCGCCCTTTGAAGATCATGAGAACTGAACCGTCTTCCTGTATGATTGGAGAAGGATTTGAGGTAAGGAAACTATAGAATGTACCCGGTTGGGTTTTGAGTATCGGTTCGTCCAGACGTTTCCAGGGACCATATGGAGAATCGGCTACAGCCAGTCCGATGCGCTTATTGGCACGGGCAACGGTGCACCAGGGGCTGCCTAAGGTGAGCTGCGCGTATGTCGGTTCGGCAAACGGGTGTGTAGATCCCATATAAATGAGATAATATTTACCGTTTTGTTTCAATATGCGCGGATTGTGTGTAGAACGCCCGTCCCAATACTGTGCACCGCGTGCGGGAAGTGCGATATCACTGAAACGATAAGGTCCTTGCGGTATATCGGACACAGCATGTACAATTTCAGACGCGACCATCCATCCCGGATGAAATGGTAATTTCTTGGGAAACCGGGATACGAACATGTGATATTTACCGTCATCTCCCTTTACTATTGAGCTGCCCCATACCCAATAACCTTCGGATGCAAAGGCAGGGGTACGTGGGGCTTTATCCAGGCGGTGAAACAAACGGTTTTCCGACTGCTGCTTTAACTCAACCAGGTTTTCTATTTTTTGCGCAGATGCTGTCAGAAGAATGAAAATATTAAAGAAAAGTATCAGCTTATATCTTTTCATGAATGTGATAATGTTATAGCGTTAATTGGATGTGAACAAAGATACAGTTTTTTCGTATACCGGGTATATTGTTTATAAGAAAAAGAGAGAAGAATCTCACGATCCTTCCCTCTTTACATGTTAAATTGATTAAGGTCTGTTTATCAGATTATTGATAATAAAAATAAGGTTAGAAGTTTTGTGGTATATTAATATCCTGCATTATTGGTCCAACCGGCAAGGTCTACCTGTTGATAAGGTACCGGGAAATAGTAATGGTGATTTGTGTTGAAAGTGGAAGCATCCCATTCTTCAGCACGTACCTCTTTTACTTTTTCCAAACGTACCAGTTCGAACCAGCGTTTCATTTCTGCAAAGAATTCCCAACCTCGTTCGTTGGATACGGCTGCTAAGAATGCGGCAGGTTCGGTTGTTGTGGTCAGTTCTATTTGCCTGTTTTGATAACCGGCGCGTTTCTGTACCTCCTGGATAGCATTCAGGGCATCTTGGTTCACAGAGTTTGTAGCACGGGTAGAAGCTTCGGCGTACATTAAAAGAACTTCTGCATAGCGGTAAATACAAGTTATACCGTTTGATTGTGCACTTTTACCGGGGGCTCCTTCGTCATAATCATAGTACTTGGAGATGGCGGGAAGTTTGTCTGCACTTTCGGTATATGGGATAATCTCTCCGCTTTTTATTTTCCATTCTGTCATATAGTTCCATTCTTTGCGGTCATCATTGGGATACGCCTTGAAGAAATCTTCATTGCCGTAATAGTCTGCCCATCCTGCATTAGGAGAATAATCGCTCGGATAGTAAGATTTACCGTAGTTACTTGCTATCTTATGTTTGGCACTATGCTGCAGGGCAAACATTACTTCGTTGGTTTCTGTTTTCTTGTCTTCTTTCCATAAATCGGAATATTCGGCTGTCAGTACAAGACCGGCTTGGGCCTTATTGTCCATGATTTCTTTGGCTTGGGCTGCTGCCAGACCGTAATATTCGGTTCCTTTGTTTAACGGCCATCCTGCCATTGTCATATAAGCATCTGCCAAGCATGCTTTTGCGGCCCATTTTGAGGGAGTGCTGTTGCCGCTACGTCCTTTGTTGGGTAACCATTCGGTAGCTGTAGTCAGACTGGGAATAATCGCTTTATCGTATATTTCGGCAACTGATGTTCTCGGCATGGTGATGGTTGCCTCATCGTTTTCCAGTAATAAAGGCACATCGCCATACAGACGGGTCAGATAGAAATAGGAAAGACCGCGCATGAAATAGGCTTCGCCCAATACTTCTTTAAATGCTTTGGCTTCTTTTTCGTTGGTGGGGATAGTAGTTCCCTTGATAATTTTGTTGGAACTGCTGATGACCTTATAGAACAGGGTCCAAGTAGTTGAGAAATCAGCATCATTAGCTGTAAGATTCGGAGTCAGTCTGCTATAATAAGCCAGTTCGTTATTGGCCTTGGCTGCACGGTAGGTAATATCATCCGCACATACATTGATGCGTTGCAGACGGCTGTTGAATCCGTAATTTCCTTGCCATAAATCGCTGTAAAGGGCGTCTGCCGCTTTTTCAAGGCTTGCTTGGTCTACCGTATTCCAGTATTCTTCTTCTGTGATAAAGGATTCGGGTTCTTGTGTGAGGTCTACGCAAGAGGTCGTCAGTAATAAACTTCCGGCAACTGCTGTTAAATATATTAATTTCTTCATGTTGTTCTTATTTAAGTAGGTTATTCATTAGAATGAGAAATTCAGACCGATTAAATAATTGCGGCTGTTAGGATAGGCTCCCCAATCAACACCTTGTACCAAAGGACTACCCATAGTAGCTTCCGGGTCCAGACCGGAGTATTTGGTGATGTGGAACGGATTCTGTACGGAGGCATATACACGCAGGTTGTTGATACCCAATGAACGGCAGGTTGCTTCAGGAAGAGTATAACCTAATGTGATGCTTTTCATCTTGATGAAACTTCCGTTTTCAACGAAACGCGTGCTGAAGAAGTCTTTATTTTCAGTTCCGCCTTTCACGAATCCCGGTATATCTGTATTGGTGTTGGTCGGTGTCCAACGGTTCAGCAACTCGCGCATAGGGGTTACGCCTGCCATTTGTTGGCTCTTAATCAGGTTATATCCCATTTGGTGAGTGGCATTGTAGATGTCAAATCCATGGAAACCTACTACGAAGAACGAGAAGTCAAAGTTTTTGTAATTGAATGTATTGTTCCAGCCCCAGTTGAATGTCGGTTGTCCGCATCCGATAATGCCTTGGTCTGCATCATTGTATACGCCGTCTTTGTTGACATCTACATATTTGGAGTTACCCGGTTTTACTTTGTACACTTCTCCGTTGGTTTTGCCGTTTGTTTGACCATTGGCATCTACGAATGGAGCATTTACATCATCCTCCTGCCATACTCCTGCGAATGTGTATCCCCAGAATGAACCTAACTTCTCTCCTTCAATCATTTGGAATATCTGGTTTTGGAAGTTTCCGGCCTGTTGTTGGCGGTGGTTGGCTGTCGGAATCTTGTTGAACGTACCTTTGTTGTGAGATAACGTCAGGTCTGTGTGCCAGCTGAATTCTTTATCACTGAAAGGATCTGCACTGATTGTAAACTCAACACCTGTGTTCTTGATTTCACCTGCGTTATCAAGGATGGCAGTATATCCCATGTGTGAGGGACGTGCCACTTCCAGCAAAATATCTTTTGACAATTTGCTATACCAGTCTGCTGTTAAGCGTACGCGACCGTTCAGAATACCGAAATCAACTCCGACATTGAACTGGTCGTTGCGTTCCCATTTTAGGAAAGGAGCAGCCGGTCGGTCTATCTTATAGGCGGTAGAAGAACTCCCGTTTGGAGTAGTAACGGTAACAGGCGTCATTTTGGAATAGATACGGTAAGCCTCTACAGCTTGGTTTCCTACGGAGCCGTATCCCAAACGGAGTTTCAGTTGGTCGATGAAACTATTCTCCTTCAAGAAATTTTCTTGCTTCAAATCCCATGCCAATGCAGCAGAAGGGAAGTAACTCCATTTATCTTTCAGACGTGAGGAACCATCGGCACGGATAGAGGCGGTAAGCATGTAACGGTTCATAAATACATAGTTGACACGTAACATTCCTGACATAAGGGTATTGATGCTGCGGTCGGATGCAATGGCTGCGAGGTTTGAATCGGACCATGCCAGATTATTGACACCGATCATGTCGATATAGTCTAAGTTATATCCTGTACCGGTATGGTTGTAGTTGTTGTCATAAGACTGCTCGAATACGGCAGTTGCATTGATACGGTGATTTTCATTGAATTCCTTTACATAACTCAAAGTATTGGTATTCAGCCATGAAGTATTCCAATAGCTACGTGCCTGTCCTTGAGTCAGACTGTTTTTGTAGGAATAATAACTGTCTTCGTTTTCTACCGAAGTATTCAGTCTGTTATCAAAAAGCACGCCTAGTTGAGAGCGGAAACTCAAACCGTCCAGAATATCGAACTGGACATAGCCCTGTATGCGGTTATTGATTGTTTTGTTAGAGTTGCTGGATTCCCAGATGTATCCCATAGGATTGTATGCCTTGCCACCATCGAAGAAGCTATTGTTATATTCTCCTTCTTCGTTTTTGGGTTCGATGGTACTTGGAAAGTACATGCTTTGCTGTATCAAGCCATCGTATTCGGTAATACGGGGTTTGCTTGTTTCACGATAGTGACCGTATATATTCAAACCTGCTTTCAGCCATTTCTTGATTTTGGTATCTACCTTTAAACGCCAGCTGTAGATTTGGCTTCCTGATTCTTTAATGATACCTTGGTCGTCCTGATAACGGAGAGAGGCTAAGAACGTTGTTTTTTCACCACCACCGGCAATGGAAAGTTCATAGTTCTGAGTAACTGCCGGGCTACGGAAAATTTCTCTTGAATAGTCATATCCTGCCTTGCCGGATTTGAATGCTTCGAGTTGTTCCGGGCTGTAAAAATGATTATCACCATAGCCAAAGTATTCTTTACCGTAATCGTTTACCAAGTTGGCATATTCGTACGGAGAGAGGTTATCGGGGTATTTGGCAACGGTTTTAATATTGGCAAATGCGTTGAAAGAGACAGTTAGCTTATCCTTTTCAGGATTTTTGGTCGTTACCAGGATAACACCATTGGCACCGCGTGAACCGTATACGGCTGTTGCTGAAGCGTCTTTTAATACCTCAATGGAGGCGATATCCGCAGGGTTCAATGACTGGAGAGAACCACCGATGAATCCGTCAATTACAACAAGCGGTCCTGTTTCTGCCGTAATAGAGTTGATACCACGGACGCGGATGGTGTTGTCGCCGCTGGGGTCACCGGAACCTGAGAGTACGGATACACCGGCCATACGCCCTTGCAAGGCATCGGATACATTACCTGTCGGGGTACTTTTTAATGCATCGGCTGTCTTTACGGAAGCCACCGCACCGGTCAAGTCACTTTTACGTTGAACGCCATAGCCCACTACCACCACTTCTTGCAATAATTGACTGTCTTCACTTAGCGTTACGTTAATATGCGTTTTGCCGGCTACTGCTATTTTTTGGGTCTGATAACCGATATACGAGAATACGAGAGTCGCATTGGACGGTACGTTGGGAAGTGTGTAATTTCCGTCAATGTCTGTAATACATCCGTTGCTGGTTCCTTCCACTTGTATGGAGGCACCAATCACAGGACCTAAATTGTCACTTACTGTACCTGTTACTGTAATGTTTTGTGCATTAGCTTGTGTGGCGAATAGCACAAAGAGCAACATAATACCTAATGTTTTGAATAGATTAGATTTCTGTTTCATAAATATTAATTTAATTGGTTATTTAAAAAAAGGCTTTTATCAGTCTTGTTCAAAATCGGAAAATCTCTTCGCAAAAGTATAGGCTAATAAAGGTAGAGATATTCACTAATTGTCCGCAAATAATCTGATATTGTACATTATCTGCGGACAATCGGTGCTCTGCTTAGTCCTTATTTACTTGGTTTTTGCAGCTTTTACTTTTTCCAACAGAATAGCCAGCTCTTTTACTTTATCTGGGTGAGTTCCAGCCAAATTTTCTTTTTCGGAAGGGTCTACAGATAAGTCATAAAGTTGTGGTTGGGGATTGTTTCCCGTTTCCATTTTAGTCCAATGTTCCAAAGCCGGTTTGTCACTCGGTTCGATGTATTTCCAGTTATTCTGAATGATGGATAGAGTATTATTCAGATTCTGTTGTACCACATAGTCGCACCCGATGGTATCCGTGCCAAGGAAGTTGTTGAGTTGGTCGCGGCTGTCAGGGGCAACACCTGTAGGAAGTTCATGATTCAGCAGGGCTGCAAATGAAGCATATACATCAATCATGGAAAATGGAGCCTGTTGTTTGCCCGGTTTGATACCATTCGGCCAGCGTACGATAAATGGAATACGGGTTCCGGCATCGAATGCGCTATACTTGCCGCCCCGGTAATGTTTCATGGGGGTGTGACCGTTCAGCAATTCAAAGGCCTGGTCTTGATAACCATCATCAATGACGGGACCGTTGTCGCTGCATAATACGAAGATTGTATTATCAGCAATATCCAGACTATCGAGGGTGTGCATGATCTCGCCGACTGTCCAGTCCAGTTGTAAAATAACGTCACCACGCGGTCCTAAACCGCTTTTCCCTGCAAAACGCGGATGGGGGACTCGGGGAACGTGTACATCTTGTGTACCCATATACAGGAAGAAAGGTTCGTTTTTATGTGCAACGATAAAATCTTTGGCTTTTCCGGTAATGATATCTGCAATATCTTCATCCACCCAAAGAGCAGATTTGCCACCGGTCATCCAACCGATACGGGGGATACCGTTGATAATGGTATTATTATGTCCCTGGCTGGGTTTCATCTTTACCAATTCAGGATTTTCAAGTCCTGTAGGCCAGTCGCCCACTTTGTGCTGGTAGCTGACAGTAATGGGATCTTGGGGATCAAGCCCTACAACATGGGCATTTTCTACGAACACACAAGGAACCCTGTCTACTGTGGCAGGAATGATAAATTCATAGTTGAAGCCTATGTCTTGAGTATTCGGCCTGATTTCGCGATTGAAGTCCGTGCCACCTTTAGGACCTAATCCCAAATGCCATTTGCCGACGGCTCCGGTGTAATAGCCTTCCTCCTTGAACATATCGGCCATTGTGACACAAGCTGTATCAATAATCAGTTCGGAATTACCCGGTGCAATGCCTGTGTTCTCTTGCCGCCAGGGATACATACCTGTAAGCAGTCCGAAGCGGGAAGGGGTACTTGTGGAAGAGGTGGCATATGCATTGGTGAATTGCATACCCTGACCGGCAAGGCGGTCTATATTCGGGGTACTTATTTTAGTGGCACCGTAGCAGCTGAGGTCGCCGATGCCCAAGTCGTCAGCGATCAGGTAGATAACATTAGGCTTTTGCGGTTGGTCACTCTTGGCTTCTTGTTTAGACGGATTGCCACATCCTATCAAAAGGACCGTACTTGGAAGATACGGTAGAAGATTAGATAAATATTTCATAGCCTTTGGACTTTAAAGTTTTATTCCAAGTCCAAAGATATGCGCTATCTTTCGGTCTGTGTGTATAAAAGAGTACACACGGAATCATAAAAAGTACAAAAGTGCAGAATTCTTATTTTTCATTTACTGCTTCTTCCTCGTCTTTATCAGCTTCCTCTCCTTTGCGATAAGCCAGCGGGCTGACATGATAGATGTCCTTAAAGCACTTGCTGAAGTAGCGTGAGGAACTGAATCCTATCTTATCGGAAATTTCCGTAATGTTCAGTTCCGGATTATTGCGCAACATCAAAGCACCTTTCTTCAAACGGATAGTCAGTATAAATTCGTTTGGGGTTTGTCCTGTAATGGCCTTCAGTTTGGTGAACAGGTTGGTGCGCGCCATTGCCATTTCTCTGGCAAAGACATTGACATTGAATTCTGTGTCGTCCAGATGTTGTTCGATGATAGACATGGCACGGTCCAGAATGTCTTTGTCAATCGGATTGGTAGCAAGCATATGTGCAGCCGTTTGCGGTTGCTTGCTGAATTTTTCCTGTAAGAGGATGCGTGAATTCACCAGGTTGTTGCAGCGGGATATCAGTAAGTTTGTATTGAACGGTTTGGTTATGTAATCGTCCGCGCCGATCCGCAATCCTTCGATATTCGATTCAATGGCAGTGCGTGCAGTCAATAACACTACGGGGATATGGCAGGTGTTGAAATCCGTTTTTATGAGTTTGCATAGTTCTGTACCCGACATTTTGGGCATGACCACATCGCTTACCACAATGCAGGGCATTTCACTGCGTACCAGTTCCCAGCCTTCTTCTCCGTTGGCTGCCATCAATATCTGATAGAATGGCTTGAAGATGTTGGCAAGCATTTCGCGGATGGACTCATTATCCTCTACAATCAATAGTTTGGCATCCGGAATACGTTTGATGGGAGCATTTTCTTCCAGTTCGGTTTTCAGGAAAGCATCTGCTTCGGATTTGGAAATTTCAATCTGATGTACGCAATCCGGATTCCGGTTGATTTGTTCTTCTGTAAAGAATTCGTTACCCAAGCGTAGTGTAACGATAAAGCTTGTACCTTTGCCAAGTTCGCTTTCTACACGGATGGAACCATGATGTAATTCTATAATACCTTTGGTCAAAGCCAGTCCTATACCAGTGCCGCTCTTGCCGGCATCAGTAGAACCGGTCGGTTCTATCTGATAAAAGCGGTCGAATATCTTATCTATCTCCTTTGCATCGATACCGCTTCCCGTATCTTTTACACAAATTATAACGTTATTCCGTTCTTCCTTTACACTGAGCGTAATGGTATCTTCTTTTTCCGTATGCTTGATAGCATTGGATAAGAGGTTATTGATAACTTTCTGCATTTGCTTCTGGTCGTACCATACTTCGAGTTCGTCAGTCTCTTTTTCAAAATTGAAGTTGATTTGTTTGGCACTGGCATATTCAAGGAACAGCAGATAGTTTTCATACAGAAAATTCACGATGTTGTGCGGACTGACTTTAATCTTCATATGGCCCTGTTCCTGCTTGCGGAAGTCGAGTAATTCGGTTATTAGCTCGCGTAGCTGGATACTGTTTTTATAAATGCCCAATATCTTGTTGTAGATGGCAGGTGTGAAGTTCTGTAATTGCAGCAAGGTTTCTACCTGAGCCACAATAAGAGTCAGAGGAGTGCGGAACTCATGCGAGATGTTGGTGAAGAAGCGCAATTTGGATTGGTTCAGCGCTTCTACATCCTGAATATGTTTCTGTTCGTATTTCAAAGATTCGCGTAGTTTGATTTTTGATTTGTAGGCGCGTATCAGATACCACAGAACCGCTCCCGTTATGATAATATATATGAAGTAGGCAAGTGTTGTTTTGTAGTACGGCGGCAATACATGAATGGTGAGCTGTGCTTGCGGACAAAGGTTTTCGTCTTTTCCTTCCGGCTTGATGAGCAATGTGTAAGTGCCTGCATTCAAATTGGTGTAAGTAATGGTATGCAGCCCTCGCGTGCTTGTCCATTCATTGGAAAAGCCTTCCAGTCTGTAAATAATATCGTCTTTGTTGGCAGGTATGTAATTGGATGTGGCAAACTCTATACTGAACATGCTTTGGTCTGCATTGAGGGTTATCTCTCCGGTGTGGCATAAAGAGTGCTGCAAGATGCCGGTTTTATCTCCTACAGAGATTTCCCTACCGTTGACGATGAGCCGTGAGAGGATAATCTTATAAGGTTTTGGGGTAAAGTTCAGTTCCATTTCATGGAAAGAAATCATGCCTTGTATGCCTCCCAGAAATATTTCACCGTCGCAGGTGACACAGAGTGCATTTTCGTTGACGGCTGTCAACGGGAAACCGTTTTCAGCACTGTAATTATTAAAAGTCTTATTTTTGTAGTTAAAGATGGAGAATCCTTCGTTGGTGATGAGCAGTAATTTGCCGCTGCTGGGAGATTCTTGTGTTTCATAAATGCAGTCACTGGCCAGACCGTTCCTTTCCTTGTCGAAATTTTCAAAATCATTGGTTGCGGGGCGATATAAGTCCAGACCGCTACCCGAGGTGGAGAACCACAGGTTGCCTTTGCTATCTTGCGTTATATTGTTCACATTGTTATTGCTGAGACTGTTCGGGTTGGTGGCATCATGGCGGTAGTTTGTCAGTTTGCAGGTGTCAAAACGATAACTGAATACTCCTTCTCCAGTGGCAGCAATCCATAGTGTACCCTCCGAATCGAATGTGACATCTGCTACCATTTTAATGGATTTTCCTTCTTTGCTATCTTTGAACAGTTGTTGGCATTGTCCGTTAGCGGGGTCAAAGAGGCATACTCCGTTTTGTGTGGCTATAATCAGCAGACTTTTGTAGGGAATGATATCGCGGATGATGTCTGATGGAAGAGTGTTAGGATTACCTTCTTCCATGCGGTAATGGGTAAAATGCCCTGAGCGTATATCCAGTTTGTTAAGACCGCCCAAATGAGTGCCTATCCATATAATTTCTTTATCGGCATCATAATAAAGCGCTTTTACATTATTATGCGAAATGCTGTTACGCCCTTCCTGTGGGCGATACCATTTGAATTCGCGTGTGCGGCGGTTGTAATAATTCAGTCCGCCGCCTTCGGTTCCTATCCACAGATTGCCGTCTTTATCCTCAATGGTGCGTCCTACAACCGGATTGCTCAGTCCTTTCTTCTCGTTGGAAGAGTAGGAATAACGGGTGTAGATTTCATATTCCGGATTGAAGTAGTTGACACCGCCGAAATAGGTTCCCAGCCAAAGTGTACCTTGGTTATCTTTTACGATACACCAGATGGAAGAGTGGGTGAGCCCGTCGGCTTGTGTGTCATTGGCTGTATGGTTCTGGAATAATCCGGTTATTTTATTGTATCGGTTTAATCCGTTGAAGGTACCTATCCATATATTGCCCAGATTGTCCTCACAGCAGGCCCTGACGAAATTGGAGGAGAGACTGTGTGGGTCTTTGGCATTGTATTTGAGGTTTTCTATTGTTCCGTCTGCTTTTACACGGAACAGTCCTTCTTCCCAACTGCCAATCCACAATTCACTTTCGCTGTCCTGATAAAAACTGGTAATATTTCCTTTCTGAATGGGATGCGTCAGTTCTTTTTTGTCAATATTCAGGCAGTATACGCCGTTGGTTGTTGTTCCCAGCCATAGTACGTCCTTATTGATGTGTATACAGACTATTTCCAGATTTCGGTCCGGGAGTTGATAGTAAAGGTCGAAATTTCCAGTTTCCTCGTTATAACGGTATATTTCATTCTTTTTGCCGATAAAAAGTCCGTCATTGTAATAGATGCTGTTGATGTTGCCTTGTATTAACGTAGTGAATTTTTGGGTGGCAAGGTTGAATTCCGCCACTCCTTCGGTGCAGAGCAGATATATTTTCCCGTTATGATTGCCCGTAATGCGGGATACGGTATTGCAGAAAAGGCTGTTGGGATTGTTCTTCTGTAGCTTGTAGGTCTGTATATCGTCTCCATTGTAACGGTTCAACCCTTCGCGTGTGCCAATCCATAGGATGCCATTTTCATCAACATATAAGCTGTTTACGGAAAACTGAGATAATCCGTCGTCGGTGGTAAGGTGGTTAAAGGTTATGTTCTGCCCATACACATTTGCGAAAGCCGCACTCGCTAAAATAAAGAATAATCTGATGATAAGCTTCTGCACGTTGAGTCATTTTTAAGGTTTCAGTCACAAATATAAGGATATTTTGTACAAAGATTCTCATTTATTATTTGGATTTTGCGGTTATGTTTGTTTAAATGTATATTTTTGGATGTTCATCGGACAATAATAAACTTATTATATGTAATAAAGAGCGTATATTTGTATCATAAATTAATTTATTTATTATCATGAAAGACCTTTTATCTATCGTATCTCATTTTCAATTGCAGGGTACAGTTCAAGAAATCAATCCTTTAGGGGCCGGTCTTATTAATGACACCTATAAAGTAAGCACTCTCGAGGCTGATGCCCCTGATTATGTATTGCAGCGTATCAATCATGCCATTTTCCAAAACGTAGAAATGTTGCAGGCCAATATCAATGCCGTAACCACTCATATCCGTAAGAAACTGGAAGAGAAAGGCGAGAAAGACATTGAACGTAAGGTGCTGCATTTCTTTCCTGCCGATACAGGAAAGACTTATTGGCATGATGGTGAGAGTTATTGGCGTGTCATGGCGTTTATTCCCAATGCAAGGACCTACGAAACGGTTAACTCCGAATATTCGTATTATGCAGGCGTAGCTTTCGGTAATTTCCAGGCAATGCTTGCCGATATTCCCGATAAACTGGGCGAGACGATTCCCGACTTCCATAATATGGAATTCCGTTTGAAACAGCTTCGCGATGCCGTGGCGGCCGATGCTGCCGGACGTGTAAAGGAAGTACGGTATTTTCTGGATGAGATAGAGCGCCGTGCAGAAGAAATGTGCAAAGCGGAGCGCCTGCATCGTGAAGGCAAGTTACCTAAGCGGGTTTGCCATTGTGATACGAAAGTCAATAATATGATGTTTGACGAAAGTGGCAATGTACTTTGTGTCATCGACCTCGATACCGTAATGCCCAGTTTCGTCTTTTCCGACTTTGGCGATTTCCTGCGTTCGGGAGCCAATACCGGTTTGGAAGATGATAAAGACCTTGCGAATGTGAATTTCAATATGGAAATATTCAAGGCATTCACAAAAGGCTATCTGGAATCGGCCAAATCTTTCCTGCTGCCGGTAGAGATAGAGAACCTGCCCTATGCGGCTGCTCTGTTCCCTTATATGCAGTGCGTGCGTTTCCTGGCCGACTATATCAATGGCGATACTTATTATAAAATTCAATATCCGGAACATAACCTGGTGCGCACAAAGGCTCAATTCAAACTGCTTCAAAGCGTAGAAGAACATACTCCGGAAATGCAGAAATTCATAGCTTCATGCATTTGAAAAGGTGTATAATGGCGGCGATGATGGGTTGCTGTGTCTTACCCTTATTCGCATTAACTCCTAAAAATAAGATGATGAAAGAACTGGATGTCAAGAAAGTGAGTATGGCAAATATACCGGTAGAAGCGGTGCCTGCTCTTTTGGATGAAGAAAAAGTGGCTTTTCAGCCGGTTAATACAGTGAATTGGGCGGCATATCCATACTGTCCGGACGTAAAGTTCCGTATTGCTTATACGGACAACGCTATCCTGATTCATTATAAAGTGAAAGAAGCCAGCGTACGCGCAGTAGCGGGCAAAGACAACGGGCCGGTTTGGGAAGATGCCTGTGTGGAGTTCTTTTCCATTCCTGCCGGAGACGGAGTATATTATAACATGGAATGTAACTGTGTTGGAAGACTGCTTATCGGTGCGGGAGCAGGACGCTCCAACCGTCAACATGCATCGCAGGAAGTGCTTGATAAAGTACAGCGTTGGTCTTCTTTGGGACAGAAAGATTTTGAGGAGCGGATAGGAGATTGCAGTTGGGAAGTAGCTTTGGTGATACCTTATTCCGCTTTCTTTATGCATAACATCACCTCATTGGACGGTAAGGCCATTCGTGCCAATTTCTATAAATGCGGTGATAAGTTGCAGACTCCTCATTTCCTGTCATGGAATCCCATTGATTTGGAAAAGCCGAACTTCCATTGTCCGGAATTTTTCGGGATGTTGCGTTTCAAGTAGGTACGAGGGTTATAATACTCTGAATAGTAATAAAACCGGTATATAAAATATAGGCTTGCAGATGTCTTATTCACAGGACTTCTGCAAGCCTTTTTTCTTATATGCCGAGGTTTACTTTACAATACCTTTTGAGTTACGGATAAAGTTGATGATATTATGTATCTCATCACTCATCGGAACCTGATCTTCAATCTTCTGTAAAGCGTCCTGTATGCTGAAATTCCCTTGATATACCAGGCGGTAAGCATTGACTATATGGCGCAGAATACGCTCGGTAACCTGATGCTTATGCTGGAGTACCACCGCATTGATACCGTGATATTCTGCCGGATTGCCGTTCATTATAACATAAGGCGGTACATCTTTTGAGATGCGGCAACCTGCCTGAATCAATACCCAACTGCCTATGTGGCAATTCTGATGTAGGATAACATTACTGCTCAGGATTGTACAGTCGTCTATGTGGCAGTCGCCAGCCACCGTGCTCTTAATTCCCAGTACACAGTGATTGCCTACTTGTACGTCGTGGCAGAGGTGAACACCGTCCATTAGATAGTTACTATCGCCAATGCGCGTACATCCGCTTTCGTGCGTGGCACGGCTGATAACCACATTTTCACGAATGTCGTTGTTGTCACCGATAATCAACCGACTTGCTTCGCCTGTGTAATGAAAATCTTGCGGTTCACTACCCAGTACGGCACCATGGTGTACTTTATTTCCTTTACCTAAACGCGTACCCTTGAGGATACTTGCATTTGACATAATCACACAGTCGTCACCGATTTCCACATCTCCTTCGATGTAAGCGAAAGGCTGAATGGTTACATTCTTACCGATTTTTGCGGTAGAATCTACAGATGCTAATGGACTAATCATAGTAATTAGTTATGAGTTATAAATTATAAGTTATGAGTTATGGGAGATGAGCCGTCAAAAATAACTTATAACCCATAACCCGTAACTGATATTATTCTCTTCCTCCGCCCAATGCTTGATACAGGCTGATTACAGACTGCATGCGGTCGAAGGTGTCGGCCACTTCCGAAAGCTGTGCGCTGAGGTAAGACTGTTCGGCGGACAAGACTTCCAAATAGGTTGACGTGCCTAAGTTAAACAATTCTTTTGTATCTTCCGCAGCTTTACGGGCAGAATTCACTTGAATTTCACGTGAAATGGCTTTGTCCGAGGTCATTTGATATTGATACAAAGCATTGCTTACTTCATTTCCGGCCTTGAGCAGTGTGGTCTGGAACTGGATTTTGGCTTGCTCTTCCTGTGCCTTTGCTTGTTTCAACCGGGCAATGTTGGCACCGCGGTAGAACAGAGGTTGTGTGAGCGAACCGATAGCGGATGCCAGCAGCTTTCCTGGATTGATAATAGCGGAACCTGCACTGTTGGTCCATCCGGCAGAACCGCTTAAGGTGATTTGCGGATAGAAGGCTGCACGTGCGCTGTTGGTGTCGTAGTAGCTTGCTGCCAGTGACATTTCAGCAGCTTTTACATCGGGACGGTTGGACAGCAGTTGCAAAGGAATACCGGTAGAGAATTCGGCAGGTAACTGCTGCTGTTCCAATGTACCACGTGCAATGCTCTGTGCGGGTTGGTTCAGCATCAGGCATAGTGCGTTTTCCGTTTCACGGATGCTTTGGCGGATATCGGGCAGGGAAGCCAGTACTTGTGCATAGGCGGTGCGGCTTTGCTCTACGGCTGCACTGTTAGCCATAGCAGCCTCTTTCATTGCTTCTACGGTTTCAAGGTTGCGTTTCAGGATGTCACAGGTGCTTTCGCTTATTTGCAACTGGCGGTCGAGCATTAGCAGCGTATAGTACATATTGGCTACGTTTGCAATCACTTGTGTCTGTACAGCCTGTTCATAGAACTGTGTCTGTTTCAGTGAGACTTGAGCCTTACGCTTGGGGTTCAGCAACTGACCGAACAGATCTATCTGCCAGCTTGCCGTCACAGGAAGCGAATACGTCTGTGTGGCTTTACCTTTGTCGAAGCTGCTTACTGTTCCTTGCGGAGAGAGAGCCAGCATGGGAGCATAAGCCAGACGTGCGGACATCAGTGCTGCCTGAGCCTGCTTTACGGTGAGTGCAGCACTGCGAAGGTCGGCATTGTTGGTCAATGCCTGTTCGATAAGTGTCTGTAACTGTGCATCCGTAAACACTTCTTTCCAGGGCAGATTACCGAAATTGGCAGTATCTGCGGCAAGTGTATCGCCACCGGCAATGGTGTCCCGATATAGGCCTTCTACTGTAATATCTTCGGGTCTGTCGTATGATTTGTAGATATGGCAACTGCTCAATAAAGCAGTTGCGCACATCAGAATTATTATTTTCTTCATGATAAACTATATTTTAGTGTTTAGCGGTTAGTGTTTAATAATTAGTATTTTGCTTGTGGATGTCCACTATCCATTAATCGTTAAACGCTAATCACTATTTTGTATATTGTTCAATCTCAGGTTCTGCATCCGAGTTATCCACATCTTCCCATTCCATCGGTTTAACCTTCTCCTGGAGATATTGGAAAGCAACGAACAGGGCAGGTACGATGAATATCTGCAGAATCATACCGATTAACATACCGCCGATAGCCGAAGTTCCCAGTGTACGGTTACCGTTGGCTCCTGCACCGGAAGCAAACATCAACGGGAGCAGACCGACAATCATTGCCAGAGAAGTCATCAGGATAGGACGCAGACGGGCGGCGGCACCCAGCACGGCAGCCCATGTAATGCTCATACCCATTTTGCGGCGGTCGAGGGCGAACTCTACGATCAGGATGGCGTTCTTGGCCAACAGACCCATCAGCATGATAAGTGCAATCTGCATGTAGATGTCGTTAGACATGGTTCCCAAAATCATTTTCAATGCAGGAATGTTACCCAATGAACCGATACCGCTGACAAACAGGAAGCTACCCAACAATCCGAATGGTACGGAGAGCAATACGGAGAGCGGAAGAATATAACTTTCATATTGCGCACTCAACAACAGGTAAACGAATACGAAACAGAGCACAAAAATCAAACCGGTTGTGCTACCGCTGGTTTCGGCTTCCTCACGTGCCATACCGCCGAGTTCGTAGGCAAAACCGGCAGGCAGGTTCTCTTTGGCCACTTCTGCAATGGCAGCAAGTGCCTGACCGGATGTATAACCGCTGGCGGGAGCCACCATCACTTTCATGGATGTGTAAAGGTTGAAACGGCTGATGATATCCGGACCGTATACCTTCTTGACGGATACGAACTGGGTGATGGGAGCCATCTCATTGCCGTTACGTACCTTGATGCTGGAGAGTGATTCCAGATTTTTGGTTGCATTCGGTTCTGCCTGAATCATGACACGGTACATTTTACCGAAGCTGTTGAAGTTAGAAGCGTAAAGTCCACCGAAATATCCCTGCATGGTGCTGAGGATGTCGCTTGGGCTGAGACCTGCTTTCTTACAGGCAGCAGCATCAATATCCAACATATATTGCGGGAAGTTAGGGTTGAAACTGGTCTTTGCGGAGTTGATTTCCGGACGTGCTTCCAGTGCGGCAGTATAGTCGTTCACTACATCGAAGAAGTGGTTCAGGTCGCCACCGGTTTTATCCTGCATGTTCAGTTCGATATCGCTGGATGCCGAATAACCCGGAATCATAGGCGGAGCAAAGAACAGTACCTGTGCTTCCTTGATGATTTTTTGCGCACGCATGAAAAGTGTGGCGTAAACTACCGTTGAATTCTGCATAGTGGAACGTTCTTCCCAATTTTTCAGCTTGATAATGAGCGAACCGTAGGAAGGTCCCTGACCACCGATGAAGCTGAAACCGGAAATTACCGTACGCGATTCTACCGCAGGGTCGGCTGCAACGAGACTGTCTACACGGTTCAGCACTTCCATGGCACGTTCTTGTGAAGTACCGGGAGGAAGCGTTACTACACCCATGATGGTACCGGTGTCTTCGTTGGGCACCATACCTGTCGGTGTGATGTTCATAAACACCATCAACAGTACAATGGAACCTACCACAATACCGCCGGAGAGCCATTTCTTCTGGATAAAGCGGAGCACTTGTTTCTTGTATTTACCCAGGATGGAGTCGTAGGATGCGTTGAAAGAGTGTTTGAACTTATCCGTAGTCATACCTGCTAATGCCAATACGCTGATAACGATCATTACCAGACAGAGTACAGGATGGTTCTCAAAGTTGAACAAACCGAAAATCATACCCAAAATGGCGATTGTAGTAAAGAGCAGTGTAAGGCCGGGACGCATCATTCTGCCGATAGAATCCACATAACGGGCTATCATGATTTTACGTGCCTCTTTAGTTGCGACACCGATGCGTTCTTTCATGGTGGCATCACTGTTGTGCGGTTTCAGGAAGATGGCACACAAGGCCGGACTCAGTGTCAAGGCGTTCAATGCGGAGAAACCGATGGCGATGGCCATTGTAAGACCGAACTGGCGGTAGAATGTACCGGCTGTACCACCCATGAAACTTACCGGCACAAACACGGACATCATCACTAATGTAATGGAAATGATAGCGCCGCCCAGCTCGCTCATGGCGTCGATAGATGCAGTCCGTGCCGATTTATATCCCTGGTCGAGCTTGGCATGGACACCTTCGACGACAACTATGGCGTCATCCACTACAATTGCGATGGCAAGCACCATAGCCGAGAGTGTCAGCAGGTTAATACTGAAGCCGATCAGTTGCAGTACGAAGAAAGTAGCAATCAAAGCTACCGGAATGGCAATGGCAGGAATCAGCGTAGAGCGCATGTCTTGCAGGAAGATATACACTACGATGAACACGAGGATGAACGCCTCAATCAATGTTTTGATTACTTCATGGATAGAAGCGAACAGAAAGTCATTGGCACTTTGGGCGATATTGATTTTCAAACCGGAAGGCAGCGTTTCGGATGCTTTTCCAAGTACTTCTTCCAGGTCACTGATAGTCTGCGTAGCATTGGTTCCTGCCATCTGGTATACGATACAGGATACTGCCTTATGGCCGTTTACCGTATTATTGAAGTTGTAGGACAGACGTCCGAGTTCAATATCGGCAATGTCTTTCAAACGGAGAACTTCACCGTTCTCAAGGGCTTTGATTACGATATTCTCAAATTCTTCCGGCTGTTGAAGACGGCCTTTGTAGCGGATGGTGTATTGGAAGCTTTGGTTGCCGCGTTCACCAAACTGTCCGGGAGCCGCTTCGATATTTTGTTCGGCCAGTGCACCGGCTACATCGTTAGGAATCAACTTGTATTGTGCCATTACATCCGGTTTCAGCCAGATACGCATGGAGTAGTCCTGACCGAGCACGGTGGCATCACCCACACCGTTTACACGCTTTACTTCCGGAATAAGGTTGATGTTGGCATAGTTCTCAAGGAATTCGATGTCGTACTGGTCTTTCTCATCGTAAATGGAGAATACCATCAACATGGATGTCTGTCGTTTCTGCGTAGTCACACCGACTTTGGTTACTTCGGCCGGTAGCAAACCCTGAGCCATGGAAACGCGGTTCTGTACGTTAACGGCTGCCATATCAGGGTCTGTACCCTGTTTGAAGTAAATGGAAATTTCGGCGGAACCGTTATTGGATGCACTGGAAGTCATGTACATCATGTTCTCCACACCGTTGATTTGGTCTTCCAGCGGCGCAATGACAGAGTTCAACACCGTTTGGGCGTTGGCACCCTGGTAAGTGGCGCCTACCGATACCGTCGGTGGTGCAATGTCCGGATATTGGGTGATAGGCAGCGTTGCCAGACCAATAAGTCCCAGGATTACTATCAGGATGGAGATTACCGTAGATAGTACCGGACGATTAATAAATCTATCTAATTTCATGTTACTTAATGATTAGGGGCGTTAAATGTTAATTGAACGCAGTTTGGATATTACCTTCTTTTTGGTCTTTGAGGGCTTTCTGATATTCAGCCTCTTTCTCTTCAGGAGTGATAGGAGTGATGCTTTGTCCATCTTTCAGGTTCTGTACGCCTTCTATCACGATTTTATCGCCGGCCTTCAAGCCGCCTGTAACGTAAAAATATTTGCCATCATTCAGGCTGAATACCTGTATTTCGGTATTTTTCAGCGTGTTGTCAGGTTGTGCAACGAATACGAATTTCTTGTCCTGTATTTCTGTGGTGGCCGATTGAGGAATCATGATTACATTCTCCATCGGATTGGGGAATACTACGTTTCCTGTACCGCCGCTACGCAGAATGTTGTGTTTGTTGGGGAAGAGGGCACGCATATTTACTGCACCTGTAGTCTGGTCGATAACGCCGCTGATGGTTTCTACACGACCACTGTCGGCATACATGGTTCCGTCAATCAGTTGCAGTTGTACCTGAGGCATCTTTGCCAGAATATCCTTGGTGCTTCCGCCTTCGCGTATCAGTGACAGGAGCTGTCTTTCGGTCATGGAGAAATAAGCGAACATTTCGGAGATGTCGGCAACTGTGGTCAACGGGGTGGCCATGGAGGGGCTTACCAAACTACCTACACGGTAGGGGATAGTACCTACTATACCGTCGCTGGGGCTTGTTACACTGGTGTATGACAGGTTGTTTTGAGCATTGATCAGTTGCGCTTCCGCCTGTGCCAATTGTGCTTTGGTTTGTGCCAACTGGTTTTCAGCCATTTGCAGGTCGTAATCGCTGATGATGTTCTTTTGGTTCAACGTGCGTTTGTTGCTCACAGTAAGTTCTTGTGTGTTTACAGCGGCTTTTGCCGTTTCAACCGCAGCCTTGGCCGAATTTACTGCAGCCTGGTATTGTACAGGGTCGATGCTGAACAATACTTGTCCTTTGTGTACGACGGAACCCTCGTCCACATGTAATTTGGTGATGAAACCGCTTACCATCGGACGGATTTCCACATCTTGTTTACCTTTAATAGTAGCCGGATAACTGTTTGTCAGGTTGGCAGTGGTTGTTTCTACTGTAATCACTGCAAATTCGGGTGCTTTTCCCGTGCTTTTGTCACCTTGTCCACAACTGCTGAGCAGTGCCAGGCAACATGCCAATAATACTAATCTACTCTTCATACTCTTTTATTCTCTGTATAATTTTATTCTAGTTAATCCGAAGCTTTTGTGTGTAAATCATAGAAGAAGGATAACGATGAAAACTAAATCATAATGTTTAGTTTTCGGCCGCAAAATTATTCTTTTCTCCGTATATAAGGTATGAATTTCCCTCATTTTTAACTATGTTTTATATACTTGAAGGAAATATTTGTTTTTTGATTAAAATACTGTAAAGCATACTGCTAATTGCAGGATAACCTTTATTTTTGCATCATGTTAGATTGCAAGCATCATATTAAGATGAAACCGTTTGTACGTCGGTTGTTAGGGGCAGCTGTAAGTGTGGCTGTTTTATATTCTTGTGCCAGTGTGGGCCGACTGGAAGGTGGTCCGATTGATGAGGAGCCGCCTCATTTTGTCACCGGTTCTCCCCTGCCGGGTGCACTCCATAACAAAAAGAGTAAAATCTCTATTGAGTTCGATGAGTTTATCAAACTGGAGAAAGCCAATGAAAAAGTGGTTATTTCACCTCCTCAAGTGCAGCAACCGGAAATAAAGGCAAACGGTAAAAGGGTAGTGGTCAACCTGCAAGATACGTTAAAGGCTAATACTACGTATACTATCGATTTTGCCGACGTGATTCAGGATAATAATGAAGGAAACCCGATGCAGGGGTTTACCTATACATTTTCTACCGGAGCAGAGCTTGATTCAATGGCCATTGCCGGTACGTTGCTTGATGCATCGAATTTGGAACCGGTAAAGGGGGTACTGGTAGGATTACATGCCAATTTAGCCGATTCGGCATTTACCACGTTGCCTTTCGACCGTGTAGGCCGTACGGATAGCCGTGGACAGTTTTCCATTCGTGGAGTCTCTCCTGGCAAATATCGTATTTATGCTTTAATGGATGCCGACCAGAATTTTAAATTTTCCCAGTCTACGGAGGTCATAGCTTTTAATGACTCCGTTATTATCCCTTCCATGGAAAGGCGTATGCGCCAGGATACCTTGTGGAGAGACTCTTTGACCGTAGATACGATTGTAGAGAGACAATATACCCATTTCCTGCCGGATGATGTGCTGTTGCGCAGTTTCAAGGAAAAAACCTTCTCACAGCGTCTTATGAAAACGGAACGTCTTACTCCGGAAAAATTCTCTTTTTATTTTACGGCTCCTGCCGACAGTCTGCCGCTGATGAAAGGGTTGAATTTCGATGAAAAGGATGCTTTTGTCATTGAGCAGACAACCGGGAGGAACGACACGATTCACTATTGGATAAAAGATTCTTTGCTTTATCAGCAAGATACATTGAGGATGAGCTTGAGTTATTTGTATACAGATACTTTGAATCAGTTGGTTCCCCGGACAGATACTTTGAGAATCGTATCGAAGGTAAGCTGGCAGAAACTGCAGGAAAAGAAACTGGAAGAGAAGGAAAAAGCCGAGAAGGAGAAGAAGAAAAGAAGGAAAAAGGGTGAAGAAGAACCGGAACCGACTCCTTTCCTTGCAATGGATGTGTATGCGCCTTCGGCAATGGATGTATACGACTATATCACATTGAGCTTTACGGAACCGATAGCCGGCTTTAATGATACTGCCTTGCATGTAAGGCAGAAGGTCGATACGCTATGGCAGGATGTGCCGTTTGACTTTATGCGGGATTCGTTGGATTTGAAACGTTACAACCTGTATGCAGACTGGAAACCGGGTGAAAGTTACGTTTTTGAAGTGGACTCGACCGCTTTTCACGGGTTGTACGGTTTGTTTACCGATAAAGTGAAGAAGGAGTTTACTGTAAAGAAACTGGAAGAGTACGGACAGATATTTTTCAACATTACCGGAGCTGATTCTACAGCATTTGTAGAATTGCTGGATGCTCAGGACAAGGTGGTACGTACTGTTCCGGTTGTAGAAGGAAAAGCGGATTTTTATTATTTGAATCCGGGTAAATATGGAGCCCGGCTCATTAATGATACAAATGGGAATGGGGTATGGGATACCGGTGATTATGCTGCCAGGCGCCAGCCCGAAATGGTTTATTACTATCCGCAGGTATTGGAATTTAAGGCCAATTTTGATTTGATTCAGGACTGGAACGTAAAAGAAAAACCGTTGGATAAGCAAAAACCGGATGAACTGAAAAAACAAAAGCCAGATGAAGACAAGAAAAAGAAGAAAAGCCAGAATAACCGCAACAACAGCAACCGTAACAGCGGTAGGGGATATAGTTATTAAACGGAAGCGGGCTGCAGGATTGTTTTTGCTGGCCGGACTTCTGTGTCTGTGCAGCATAATGCCTGTGCAGGCTCAATGCGTGGCTAAGAACGAAGCGTTTCAGTCGGGCGAACATGTTATGTACGATTTGTATTTTAACTGGAAATTTATCTGGAAGAAAGTAGGGCTGGCAAGCTTGACTACTAATGCTACTACTTACCGCTTCCAGCCGGCCTACCGTTTCAATCTTCTTTCTGTGGGTAGCAAGAAAACGGATTTTTTCTTTAAAATGCGCGATACGCTGACGTGCTATGTCAGCGATAAACTGGAACCGCTTTATTTTCGTAAAGCAGCCGAGGAGGGAAAACGCTATACGGTCGATGAGGCATGGTTCTCGTATGATGACGGTATAGCTACCGTAAAGCAGAGACGTACCTGGCATAATCCCGTGCGTGAACCGCAGGAGATGGAGTACAGCGACAGCCGCTGTATCTTTGATATGCTGAGTATTTTGGCGCAAGCCCGTTCTTATAACCCTAAAGACTACAAGATAGGCGAGAAGATACTTTTCCCTATGGCAACAGGGCGCAGAGTAGAGGAGCAAACCTTGATTTATCGCGGAAAGGAAGATATAGAAGCGAATAATGATACAATTTACCGCTGCCTTGTATTCTCTTTCGTGGAGTACAAGAAAGGAAAAGAGAAGGAGGTGATTACTTTCTTCGTTTCCGATGACAAGAACCACCTTCCCATACGTTTGGATATGTATTTGAATTTCGGCTCTGCAAAAGCTTTCCTCAAAAGTGTAAGGGGGAATCGTTACCCGATGACTTCCGTTGTTACAAAGTAAACGGCAGTGCGTCTCCTTTTCTGAAGATACTTGACTCGAATGTGGCTACCAGCTCACCGTTCTGGTTGGTGATGTCAATCTGATAATGTCCGGTAGTACGTCCGATGTACCGTTCGCGGGCTTCGGCATATAATATGTCGCCCGGACCGCTGCTACGCAGGAAAGTGATATTGGAAGACAGTGAGAAAGCCAGTGTGCCGTGAGAATTGGCTGCCGCTGCCAAGGCGAGGTCGGCCAGTGTAAAAAGCGCTCCGCCTTGGGTGCGATTTCCGGCATTGAGATGTGTTTCCGTAATCACCAGACGGGCTTTGCTGTATCCTTCTTTTATTTCTATCAGTTCTACACCTGCTTTATCGGCAAAACAGTCTTTCTTGAAAAATTCTTGCGGCGTCATGTCGTTTGGTAATAAATGATTAATATTAAGGAGAAATCTGATGTTTTGGACACAAATGTAATATTTTAGCTTTTAATTGGATAATTTAGGTGGGTTATTTTCGAAAGCATGCACTACTTTTGTCTTCGAAAAAATAGACATAATTAATAAATAAATCCCTTATTATGAAAACGACTCTTACTACATTGGGTATTTCCCTTCTTGTTTTAGCAGGTTGTGCAGGACAAAAACAGACTGCAAATGATTTCATTCAGGAGAATATTGATAATGCGGTGGCACAGGAAACACTTCAGACAGACATTATCGAAAAATCTGGCAAAATTCTTAATCCGCGTACCATTAATAAGGATGGTAGCATTCACTACGTTCCTATCGACGACTGGTGCTCTGGTTTCTTTCCCGGTAATATTTGGTATACGTACGAACTGACCGGTGATAAAAAGTGGTTACCGCTGGCAGAGAAGTATACTGAAGCATTGGATTCCGTACAATATCTTACTTGGCATCATGATGTAGGCTTTATGATTGGTTCCAGCTATCTGAACGGGTATCGTTTTGCCAATAAGGAAGAGTACAAGCCCGTAATTATCCAGACCGCTAAATCATTGTCTACCCGTTTTCGTCCGGGTGCAGGCGTTATCCAGTCTTGGGATGCCGACAAAGGCTGGCAGGCCGAACGCGGATGGAAATGTCCGGTTATCATTGACAATATGATGAATTTGGAGCTGCTGTTTGAAGCCACTAAACTTTCGGGCGACTCTACTTTCTATAATGTGGCTAAGAAACATGCCGACACGACTATGGCCAACCACTTCCGTGCGGACAACAGTTGTTACCATGTGGTGGATTATGATCCAGAGACTGGTGAGGTGCGCAAAAAACAAACAGCGCAGGGCTACGCCGATGAATCGTCTTGGGCTCGCGGACAGGCATGGGCTTTGTACGGTTATACAATGTGTTATCGTTATACTCATGATGCCAAATATCTGGCACAGGCAGAAAAGGTGTATAACTTTATTTTCGGAAACAAGAACCTTCCCGAAGATTTGGTTCCTTACTGGGACTTCGATGCTCCGAAGATTCCGAACGAGCCTCGTGACGCTTCTGCCGCAGCATGTACAGCTTCTGCCCTCTATGAACTGAGTACCTATGTTACCGATAAGGGGTATAAGGAAACGGCTGACAGAATTATGGAAAGTCTTGCTTCTCCGGCTTATCGTGCAGAGGTAGGGACAAACGGGAACTTTATCCTGATGCACTCGGTCGGCAGTATTCCTCACGGTGCTGAAATCGATGTTCCGCTGAACTACGCCGATTATTATTTCCTGGAAGCTTTGAAGCGTAAAAGAGATTTGGAAAAATGAAAAGTCAATTGAATATATTGTTAGGTGGTTTAGGCTTGTTCGCCTTGCAGGGTTGTAAAACTCCGCAGGCAGAGCAGGCCCAACAGCCGAATGTTATTTATGTTTTTCCCGACCAGTTCCGCAATCAGGCAATGGAGTTCTGGGGGCAGGAAGGTTTTCGGGAGAAAGTGAATTTCCGGAATGATCCGGTGCATACTCCTCGTCTGAATGATTTTGCGAGAGAGTCTTTGGTACTGACCTCTGCCATGAGCAATTGCCCGTTGAGCAGTCCTCACCGGGGTTCGTTACTGACAGGCATGTATCCCAACAAGAGTGGCATTCCTTTGAACTGCAATTCGAACCGTCCTATCAGTTCGTTGCGTGAAGATGTAGACTGTGTGAGCGATGTATTCAGCAATGCGGGGTACGACTGTGCTTATTTCGGTAAACTGCATGCAGACTTCCCGACCCCCAATGACCCCCAGCGTCCGGGAAAATATGTGGAAGACCGCATACCAGCATGGGATGCTTATACACCGAAAGACCGTCGTCACGGATTTAACTATTGGTATGCTTACGGAACTTTTGATGAACATAAGAATCCGCATTATTGGGATACGGACGGTAAACGGCATGATCCGCGCGAATGGTCTCCGCTGCATGAGTCAGGTAAAGTTATTTCTTATCTGAAGAATGAGGGAAATGTACGCGACCCGAAGAAACCGTTCTTTATCATGGTCGGCATGAATCCGCCGCATAGTCCCTATCGTTCGTTGGACGACTGTATGGAACAGGACTTCAACTTATACAAGGATCAGCCGTTGGACAGCCTGCTGGTTCGCCCCAATGCCGATTCTAAAATGGAAAAGGCAGAGAGTGTACGTTACTATTTCGCTTCCGTTACAGGTGTTGACCGTGCTTTCGGGCAGATACTCGATGCGTTGAAAGAACTGGGATTGGATAAAAACACAATCGTAGTCTTCTCTTCCGACCATGGTGAGACTATGTGTAGCCAGCACACGGACGATCCGAAGAATTCTCCTTTCTCCGAGTCGATGAATGTGCCTTTCCTGGTTCGCTTCCCCGACAAGATTCAACCCCGTCTGGATGATTTGATGCTTTCTTCTCCGGATATTATGCCTACTTTGTTGGGGTTGGCGGGTCTTTCCGATTCTATTCCGGCAAATGTGCAGGGACACAATTATGCTCCGCTGTTCTTTAATGAAAAAGCTGATATAGTGCGTCCTGCAGGAGCTCTTTATATTCAGAACGTAGACGGTAAGAAAGATGAAGACGGTAAGGTTCGTTCCTATTTTCCATCGTCACGCGGTTTTAAATCGGCCCGTTACACATTGGCTCTTTATGTAGACCGTGATAACCACAAGCTTGTAAAGAGTTTCTTGTTTGACGACGAAAAAGATCCGTATCAGATGAATAATCTTCCGTTAGAGGAGAATAAGGAAATAGTAGATGAGCTGTGTGCAGAGATGGGAAAAGTCTTGAAGGAGATTGACGATCCCTGGTACAGAGAGCGCATCTTGTCTGACATGATACCGTACGATAAATAAAAATTGTTGTTTCTAAACTGAATTGAGGTTGTGTCAAAATGCTGACACAGCCTCTTTTTATGCGCAAAGCCCAGACTTTCTCAAGCCCGGGCTTTGTTATTACCCAAAGTTTTCGTATCTTTAGGCATAAAGTTTTTCGTTATGGCAAAGTTACATTTTCGTCCTTACATTCCCAACCAAACCGTTCTTTTTCCACAAAGAAT